>JAFEDP010000158.1 GCA_018241545.1 Pseudomonadota bacterium | reverse complement strand
CAGGGCTCGGGCCTCGGGCTCAGCGTCGTCGACGGGTTCCTGCGCCAGTCGGGCGGGCGCTTCTCGCTCGAGAGCGCCCCCGGTCGCGGCACGACCGCGACGCTGTGGCTGCCGCTGTCGGCGCGGGGCGCCGCGTGAGCGCGCCGGCGCCGGTGCACGTGTTCCTGGTCGAGGACCACGCGGCGCTGCGCGGCATCCTCGAGCGCTCGCTGCGCCTGCTCGGGCACGAGGTCACCACCTTCGCCTCCGGGCGCGAGGCGCTCGAGGCGCTGACGGCCGGCGCAGCGCCGGACCTCGTGCTCAGCGACATCCGCATGCCGGGCTCCCCGGACGGCCTCGAGCTCGCCCACTGGCTGCGCGCACACCGCCCACGGACGCGCGTGCTGCTGCAGAGCGGCTACTCGGACGTGCCGACCGGCGGCTACCCGGTGCTGCGCAAGCCGTTCACGCCGGCCGAGCTCGCCGACGCGCTGGATGCGCTGCTGGCACCGGCCGGCTGAGCGGCACTAGTCCATCAGGCGGCGCGTGAAGTAGACCATCTCGAGCGCCGCCGTGTGCGCCTTCTCCTCGAGCTTGGCGCCGGCGGCATGCCCGCCCTCGATCACCTCGTAGTAGTAGTACGGGCGGCCGAGCGCCGCGAGCCGCGCCGCGAACTTGCGCGCATGCTGCGGGCCGACGCGGTCGTCGCGCGTCGTGGTCCAGATGAGCGGCAGCGGGTAGTCGACGCCCTGCTTGAGCTGCTGGTAGGGCGAGATGCGCTCGAGGAACGCGCGCTCCGCGGGCACCGAGACGCTGCCGTACTCGCCGACCCACGACGGGCCGGCCGCGATCTGCTCGTAGCGCAGCATGTCGAGCAGCGGCACCTGGATGTCGACGGCGCGCCACAGCTCCGGGTGCTGGGTCATCTCGACGCCCATCAGCAGCCCGCCGTTTGAGCCGCCCTCGATGCCGAGGCGGCGCGGGCTCGTGACCCCGCGCCGGATCAGGTCGCGCGCCACCGCGGCGAAGTCGTCGAAGATCCGCTGGCGGTGGGTCTTGAGGCCGGCCTCGTGCCACGCCGGTCCGAACTCGCCGCCGCCGCGGATGTTGGCGAGCACGAAGGTGCCGCCGCGCTCGAGCCAGAGCTTGCCGAGCGTGCCGGAGTACGTCGGCGTGCGCGAGACCTGGAAGCCGCCGTAGGCGTTCAGGATGGTCGGGCCCGAGCCGTCGGCGCGCTGCTCGCGCGGCCGGACGATGAAGTACGGCACGCGCGTGCCGTCCGTCGAGACCGCCTCGCGCTGCTCGACGACGTGCCGCGACGCGTCGAACTGCGCCGGCAGCGCCTTGACCGGCTCGAGCGTGGCGGCGGCGGCGTCGACCAGCGACAGCGTCGAGGGCGTCAGGAAGCCACGGATGCCGATCACCGCCGCCTCGCTCGAGAGGTCCGCGGCCGCGACGTCGACCGCGCTCATGTCGGGCACCGCGAGCGTGCGTACCGACCAGCGGCCGCCGGGCCCGGGGGTGTAGATCGCGGCCCGCCCGCGCACGTTCTCGGTGCTGGTCAGGATCAGGTGGCCGCGCGTCACCGCGACCTCGCCGAGCGCGCTGCGCGGTCCCGGCCGGAACACGAGCGTGGGCTTGAGGTGCGCGGGGTCGGCCTCGGCCGCGGCGAGGTCGAGCGCCACCAGCGCCCCGGCCGGCAGCGTGCGCCCGGCCGCGGTCCAGGACTCGTTGAGGCGCACCAGCAGCCGGCCGTCGACGAGCCCCTCGAGGTCGGACTTGCGTGGCAGCGCGAGCAGCGCCGGGCCGCCGGGGCCGACGAGCCGGTGCTCGTGCTCGAAGAAGCTCACGGCGCGCTCGACGATGAGCGCGCGATGGCCGGCGCCGTCCTCGAGCGCGAGCGGGAACACGAACACGTCGTCGGGCCGGCCGCGGTAGACCTCGCGGGCGGCGGTCAGCGGCGCGCCGCGCGCGAGCTGCTTGACCACGAACGGATAGCCGGAGGCGGTCATCGTGCCCGCGCCCCAGTCACGCGCCACCAGCAGCGCATCGGCCCCGGCCCACACGGCGCCCTGCTTGCTCTTCGGCAGCACGAAGCCGCCATCGACGAAATGGCCGGTGCCGGTGTCGAACTCGCGCAGGGTCACCGCGTCCTCGCCGCCCTCGGACAGCGACACGAGGCACAGGCGCTCGGCGGGACGCAGGCACTCGGCGCCGTGCCAGAACCAGTTGCCGTGCTCGGCCGCCGACAGCGCGTCGAGGTCGAGCACGGTCGTCCAGGATGGTGCCGGCTGGCGGTAGTCGGCGAGCGTGGTGCGCCGCCAGATGCCGTGCACGTGCTCGGCGTCCTGCCAGAAGTTGTAGACCTGGCCGGCGACGAAGGCCGGCATCGGCAGCCGGTCCTTCGCCTGCGTGATCGCGAGCGCGTCGCGGTAGAGCGTGGCGTAGCGCGGGTCCTGCTCGAGCACGCCCTGGGTCTTGGCGTTCTCGGCCCGCACCCAGTCGAGCGCGCGCGTGTCGTCCACGTCCTCGAGCCACAGGAACGGGTCAGGCGCCTCGGCCGCGACCGCGGCGCCGTGGGCGGTGAGCACGAGGGACAGGGCGGCGGCGCAGGCCGCACCGCGCAGCGATCGGATCATGGAGCACCTCCAGGCTGAGGCGCGCAGCCTACCCGAGCGCGACGGCCACGGCAGCCGCCGGGGCCCTCGCGGCGCGACTTAGAACGACCAGGTGACGCCGGCCCAGGCGAGGCTCGGGTCGCCCCCGGGGGCACTGACGCGGTCGTACTCGACCCGGAAGGCGAGCGCGCGCAGCTTGAATTGCGCACCCGCGCCGTAGGCGAAGCGGCTGCTCGTGTCGCTGCGCGACGCCGGGAACGGGAAGCAATCGAGCTGCACCTCGCAGGCCGACCGGTAGGCGCTCACCGCCGTCTGCAGCCGGGCGACGCCCGCCTTGCCATAGACATCGAGGAACGGTACCGGCAGCGGCAGGTAGCCGACGGCGCTCGCGATCGTGCCCTTGGCGCTCGCCGTTCCGGTGACGGCGGTGCCGACCACGACCGGGCTGGCGATCGTGCGCGTGAGGCGGCCGAAGTCCGTGTACTGCAGCTCGACGCCGAGCATCGACAGGGGCCGAAGGCCGACCACCGCCGTCCAGCCCGAGCGGTGGTCGCTGAGCGAGGTGCCGTCGTAGCCCGGCAGCGGATCGGCGCGCAGCTGCGCCTGGCCGGCACCGCCCCCGAGGTACGGGCTGAGCGCGCCGTCGGCCAGCGCCGCGGCCGAGGCAAGGGTCAGCGACGCGGCGCTGAGGGCGCGCAGCGCGCGCCCGCGAGATGGCATTCCCGGCATGACGTGGACTCCCTGTCTGTCTTGCGCTGCGGATGGCCGGGTCCGCCTTCCGGGCCGCCGGCCCCACCGGGAAACGCGCGACCCGCCCCGGCGGTTGACCGGGCAGCCGCTGCGGCCGGGCCTCAGCCGGCGCGCGCCGCGCGCTCGAGCCCGGCGTTCAGGTCGGCGAGCAGGTCGGCGGCGGCCTCGATGCCGACCGAGAGCCTGAGCAGGCTGTCCGAGATCCCGGCGCGCGCCCGCGCCTCGGCATCCATCGCCGCGTGCGTCATCGTCGCCGGGTGGGCGATCAGGCTCTCGACGCCGCCGAGCGACTCGGCGAGCGAGAACACCTCGAGCCCGTCGACGAGCGCGCGCACGGCGGCGGGCCCGCCCTTGACCTCGAAGCTCACCATCGCGCCGAAGGAGCGCTGCTGGCGCGCGGCGATCGCGTGGCCGGGATGCTCGGCGAGTCCCGGGTAGTAGACGCGCGCCACCGCCGGGTGCGCGGCGAGCGCCTGCGCCACCGCCGCGGCGTTATCGGCGTGCAGCGCGAGGCGCGCGTGCAGGGTCCTGAGCCCGCGCAGCGTCAGGAAGCTGTCGAAGGCGGCGCCGGTGACGCCGAGGCAGTTGGCCCACCAGCCGATCTCCTCGGCGAGCGCCGTCGTCGCCGCGACCACGGCGCCGCCCACGACGTCGCTGTGGCCGTTCAGGTACTTGGTCGTCGAGTGCACGACGAGGTCGGCGCCGAGCGCGAGCGGCTGCTGCCATGCCGGCGACAGGAAGGTGTTGTCGACGACGACCAGCGCCCCGGCGGCGCGCCCGAGCGCGCTCGCGGCCTCGAGGTCGGTGATCCGCAGCAGCGGGTTCGAGGGCGTCTCGAGCCACACGAGGCGCGGCTTGCCGGCGAGCGCGGCACGCAGCGCCGCGAGGTCGGTCGGGTCGATGAACTCCACCCGCAGCTGGCCGTGGCGCGCGAGCGCGCTGAACAGCCGATGCGTGCCGCCGTAGCAGTCGCGCGGCGCGAGCACGAGCTCGCCGGCGCGCAGCAGGTGCGCGACCAGCGTCACCGCCGCCATCCCCGAGCCCGTGACCACCGCGCCGGCGCCGCCCTCGAGCTCGGCGAGCGCCGCGCCGAGGCCGTCGCGGGTGGGGTTGCCGGAGCGCGAGTAGTCGTAGCGGCGCTTCTGGCCGAAGGCCTCGAACGAGTACGTCGAGGACAGGTGGATCGGCGGCACGACCGCGCCGTGCTGCGGGTCGCTGTCGAGGGCGGCGCGCACGGTGCGCGTGCGCGGGTCGAGTGGTCGGGTCATCGGGCGGCGCCCTCGAGGCAGTCGGCGAAGATCGGCCGCAGCGCCTCGCCCTCCTTGAGGAAGGCGTCGTGGCCGTAGAGGGACTCGAGGGTCACGAGGCGCGCGTCGGGCACGCGCCGGCACAGCGCCTGCATGTCGGCATAGGGCACCAGCTGGTCCTCGGGCACCGCGACCGCCGTCACCGGCACGCGCACCTGGGTCGCGTCGATCGCGAACAGGTCGATCGACTCCGACAGGCACACGAAGCACTCCGGTCGGTAGCGCGCGACGTAGGCGTCGCCGCGCGCGAACAGGTAGCCCTCGACGGGCAGCCGGAAGCGGCCGTCCTCGAGCGCCGGCGGGCCGCTGAAGCGCGCCTCGAACTCGCGCGGCGTGCGGTAGGTGCACATCGCGAGCGCGCGCGCGAGCTTGAGGCCGCCGGCCGGGTCGCCCTGGCGGATGCCGAAGCGCACGATCTCGCGCTCGACGCTGCGCCAGGCGGAGGCCATCGGGTGCGTGCGCTCGGCCGCCGAGATCACGAGCAGCCGCTCGGCGATCGCGCCGTGCGCCGCGCCGATCGCGAGCGCCACCTGCGCACCGTAGGAGGCGCCGACGACCGCGTGCAGGGGCGCGAGCCCGAGCGCGGCGACGAGCGCGGCGATCGCCGCCGCCTGGTCGTAGGCGGAGATCGTCGGGAACGACCCGCCGGCCGCCGGCGCCGTCGAGGCGCCGCTGCCGCCCAGGTAGTCGATGCCGAGCACGCGGTAGCGGTCCGTGTCGAGTGCGCGCCCGCGCCCGACCACCGGCGCCCACCAGCCGCCGTCCTCGGCCGCGACCGCCCGGTGGCCGGAGATGCCGCCGATCGCGAGCACCACCGGCGCCCCGGCCGGGCCGACCAGCCGCCAGCCGAGCACCGCGCGCTCGAGCACGCCGCCGTGGTGCAGCGGCCAGGGGGCGCCGAGGGCGAGCACGCCCTCCTCGCCCGCCGCGGCGACCGCTGCGCTTTGCATCTGCTCACGGGAAACCATCGTCGCTCCTCGGGCCCTCGCGCTGGCGCGGACTCCCGAGCCGCCCCGTGGGGCGGCACCGGCGATGCGGCGGCGCCCATCGGGCACCGGCCGACCGGCGACCCATCTACCGGACCCGGTACGGGTCCGCAGGAGTTGGCACCTGGACGCTGCGCGCAGGTTGCCCCGGCTTCAAAGGGCCAGTCCCTCAGCCGGTCTAGATGGGCGCGGGCAGTGTAAGTCGGCCTCTTGCAGTGCGTCAAGAAACTTGCGCCGCGCCACCCGTTTGTATTAACGTATTAGTGCATTAATACATTGGACCAGGCGATGAAGCTGCACCGACCGCTGAGCCCGCGCCAGGAGGCGCTCGCCGAGCGGGCCCTGTACCAGGCGATCCTGACGCTGAAGACCGCGGACGAGTGCCGCGCGTTCTTCCGCGACCTGTGCACCCCGGCCGAGCTGCAGGCGCTCGCCGACCGCTGGGCGGTGGTCGAGCTGCTGCGCGAGCAGCGCCCGTACCGCGAGATCCACCGCCTCACCGGCGTCAGCGTCACGACCATCGGCCGCGTCGCCCGCTACCTCTCCGACGGCCACGGCGGCTACGCCCTCGCCGCCCACCGCAGCCGCGAGGCCCGCCATGGATAAGGAACAGCGCCTCAAGGTCGCGGTGCAGAAGACCGGCCGTCTGACCGACCACTCGCTCGACCTGTTGGTGCGCTGCGGCCTCAAGTACAGCCGCGGCAAGGACCAGCTGCTGTGCTACGGCGAGAACATGCCGCTCGACGTGCTCCTGGTGCGCGACGACGACATCCCCGACCTCGTGCAGGAGGACGTCTGCGACCTCGGCATCGTCGGGCGCAACGTCGTCGAGGAGAAGCGCCTTGGCTTCCTCGCGCGCGGCCAGGCGCCGCTGTTCATCGAGATGCAGCCGCTCGACTTCGGCCGCTGCCGGCTCGCGATCGCGGTGCCGGACGACTTCGCCTACGGCGGGCCGCGCGACCTCGACGGGCGGCGCATCGCGACCACCTACCCCAACATCCTCGGCCGCTGGCTGCGCGAGCAGCGCCTCGAGGCCGAGATCGTCACGCTCTCGGGCGCGGTGGAGATCGCCCCGCGCCTCGGCCGGGCCGACGTGATCTGCGACCTCGTGTCCACCGGCAGCACGCTGCAGGCCAACCACCTGCGCGAGGTCGAGACCGTGCTCGAGAGCCAGGCGATGCTGATCCGCACGCCGGTGCCGCT
>JAFEDP010000157.1 GCA_018241545.1 Pseudomonadota bacterium | reverse complement strand
CATGAGCCTCAGCGCGACCTAACTACTATTCGGCGACAGGAGTTATTGCGACCCAAGTGTCGTCGAAAACTGCGACACTTCGGCCGCAATAACGAGACACCCGCCGAACAGGCTTCATGATCCGGCGAACCGGTGGCTTCCGTACTTGATGGACGGGAGGCTGGCTTTCCATGTCACCTCCGACAGACTACTCGGCATCGTCCGCCTTCCGGTACGGGCCTGGCGCTGGCCCGGCCGCGGACGAGCCCGGTTGGCGTGCCATGGATACGCCGCTTTCGATGCATTCACAAGCGCTGCGCGCAGACCTGGCTGTCATTGTTGGCGGTAACCGCTGGGCGGCCACGCCAAGTCGCGGTGAGCCGCCCGGATTAGCGCTATTCGGGCGACCGGCAGCGCATCCAGGACGGGCGAGGGCGTGGTTCCTGCCCAGGACCCCCTCGCGACGCTCGGGGTGCCGGGCCCGCAGGCTACACCGGCCTTGACGAGCACCGATCCGATTGCCCGGACAACGGGCGAACCCGGCGTCTGGCCGGTTCGGGACGACGGCGCGGGTGGCGCCCGGGGCGCCTACTCGACGGTGACGCTCTTGGCGAGATTGCGCGGCTGGTCGACGTCGGTGCCGCGCATCGTCGCGACGTGGTACGCGAGCAGCTGCAGCGGCACCGCGTAGACGGCCGGTGCCTGGAAGTAGCTGACGTGCTTCGGCATCGTGATCACGTGCACGCCGTCGGAGGGCGTGATCCCGGATCCCGGATCGGCGAACACGTAGAGTTCGCCGCCACGCGCACGAACTTCCTGCAGGTTGGACTTGAGCTTCTCGAGCAGATCGTTGTTCGGCGCGACCGTGATGACCGGCATGTCCGCATCCACGAGCGCGAGCGGCCCGTGCTTGAGCTCGCCGGCCGCATAGGCCTCGGCGTGGATGTAGGAGATTTCCTTGAGCTTGAGCGCGCCCTCCATCGCGATCGGTGCCAGCGCGCCGCGGCCGAGGAACAGCGCATGGTGCTTGTCGACGAACTTCTCGGCGAGGCGCCGCACCACCGGATCGAGTGCCAGCGTCTCCTCGATCAGGCGCGGGATCTCGATCAGGCGTCCGACGAGGTTGTGCTCGCGCTCGCGGTCGATCCCGTGGTGCTTGCCGAGCGCGATCACGAGCATGTCGAGCGCCGCGAGCTGGGTCGTGAACGCCTTGGTCGAGGCCACGCCGATCTCGGGGCCGGCGCGCGTCAGCATGACGAGCTCGGACTCCCGCACCAGCGAGGACTCCGGCACGTTGCAGATCGCGAGCGTCGACAGGTAGCCGGCCTGCTTGGCGAGCCTGAGCGCCGCCAGCGTGTCGGCGGTCTCGCCGGACTGGGAAATCGTCACGAACAGGGTGTCGGGCGGCACGACGGGATTGCGGTAGCGGAACTCGCTCGCGATGTCGATCCAGCACGGCAGCCGGCAGATCTGCTCGATGAAGTAGCGCGCCACGGAGCCCGCGTGCCAGCTGGTGCCGCAGGCGACGATCTGCACCGCCTGGGTGCGGCGCAGCACGTCCATCGCGGCCGGACCGAACGCCGCCTCGAGCAGCTTGCCGCCCGCGACCCGCTCCTCGAGGGTCTGCGCGACGGCGCGAGGCTGCTCGTGGATCTCCTTGAGCATGTAGTGGGCGTACTCACCCTTCTCGACCGCATCCGCCGAGAGCTCGCTCTCGCGCACCGGTCGCTCGACCGCGCGGCCGGCGGCGTCGACGACGTCAACGCTGCGGCGGTGGATGGCGGCGACGTCGCCCTCCTCGAGGAACAGGAAGCGGCGCGTCACCGGCAGCAGCGCCGCGACGTCCGAGGCGACGAAGTTCTCGCCGTCGCCGAGGCCGATGACCACCGGGCAGCCCGCGCGCGCCAGCACGATCGTGTCGGGATCGCGCTCGCTGAGCACCGCGAGCGCGTAGGCCCCGTGCAGCTCGCGCACGGTCGCGAGCACGGCGCCGAACAGGTCCGGGTAGCTCCCCGAGTGGTAGTGCACGCGGTGCGCGATGACCTCGGTGTCGGTCTCCGAGCTGAACTCGTAGCCGCGCGCCACGAGGTCGGCGCGCAGCTCCTCGTGGTTCTCGATGATGCCGTTGTGGACGATCGCGATGCCGTCCCGCGAGATGTGCGGGTGGGCGTTGCGCTCGCTCGGCACGCCGTGGGTGGCCCAGCGCGTGTGGGCGATGCCGAGCAGGCCCGCGGTCGGCGACTCGTCGAGCGCCTCGCGCAGCCGCGCCACCTTGCCGACCGTGCGCAGCCGGGCGACGTGGCCGTCGCCCTTCAGCACCGCGACCCCGGCCGAGTCGTAGCCGCGGTACTCGAGCCGCTGCAGCCCGTCGATCAGGATCGGGAGCACGTCCCGGTTGGCCACCGCGCCGACGATTCCGCACATGGGGGGTCTGTCCTCGTTCCTGAGGTCTGCCGAGCGCGGCATTATGGCCCATCCCGGCGCCCCGGATTGTGACCCGGGTCCGGGTCGCGGCCAGCCCGCCCCGGGGTCAGGAGGCGTCGGGGTCGGGCGGCAGGCGGCCGCGCTCGATCTGCTGCGAGCGGGCCTCGGCGTCGGCCTTCTTCGGCCGTTCCCAGCCGGCGAGCGTCTGCTGGCGGCTGCGCTCGAGCGTCAGCGCACCCCGCGGCGCCGGGCGGGTGATCGTGGAGCCGGCGCCGATGGTGGCGCCGCGGCCCACGGTGACGGGGGCCACCAGCATGCTGCCGGAGCCGATGAACGCGCCGTCCTCGATCACCGTCGGCCACTTGTTGGCGCCGTCGTAGTTGCAGGTGATCGTGCCGGCGCCGACGTTGACCTCGCGCCCGACCGTGGTGTCGCCGAGGTAGGTCAGGTGGTTCGCCTTGCTGCCCTCGCCGAGCGTGGCGTTCTTGAGCTCCACGAAGTTGCCGACGTGCGCCCCGGCCAGCAGGCGCGCGCCCGGGCGCAGCCGCGCGTACGGGCCGACGCTGCAGCGCTCGCCGATCGCCGCGTCCTGCGCCACGCAGTACGGGTGCAGCACGGTGTCCGCGCCGACCGTGACGTCGCGCAGCACGCAGCCCGGCCCGACGACGACGCGGTCGCCGAGCTCGACCTCGCCCTCGAGCACGACGTTGACGTCGATCACGACGTCGCGGCCGCAGCGCACGGGACCGCGCACGTCGACGCGCGCCGGGTCGAGCAGCGTGACGCCGGCGGCGAGCAGCTCGGCGGTGCGCAGCCGCCGGTACTCCCCCTCGAGGGCGGCGAGCTGGGCCCGGTCATTGACGCCGAGCACCTCGGCGACCGTGGGCGCGACCACCGCCTCGACCTTGAACCCGTCGCGCACGGCGAGCGCGACGACGTCGGTCAGGTAGTACTCGGCCTGGGCGTTGTCGTTGGAGAGGCCCGCGAGCCAGCGGCGCAGCGCCGCCGCCGGGGCGGCGAGCAGGCCGGTGTTGGCCTCGCGCACGGACAGTTCCTTGCGGTTCGCGTCCTTCTGCTCGACGATGCGATAGACGTTGCCGGCGTTGTCGCGCAGCACGCGGCCGTAGCCGCTCGGATCCTCGAGCATCACCGACAGCAGCGCGAGCGAGCGCTCGCCGGCGCGCGCGAGCAGGGCCTCGAGCGTCCTCGGGCGCACCAGCGGCACGTCGCCGTACAGCACCAGCACCTGGTGGTCGTCGGGGATCGCGGGCATCGCCTGCATCACGGCATGCCCGGTGCCGTGCTGCTCGGCCTGCAGCGCCCAGCCGAGCGGCCGGCCGGCGAAGGCGTCGCGCACGGCCTCGCCGCCGTGGCCGTAGACGACGTGAATCGCGTCGGCGCCGAGCTCGGCCGCCGCGTCCAGCACGTGGCCCAGCAGCGGCCGGCCGGCGAGCGGCTGCAGCACCTTGGGGCGGTCGCTCCTCATGCGCTTACCCTGGCCCGCGGCCAGGATCACGATGCTCAGGGGCATGGCGTTACTCGACGGAATTAAAGGGGGCATTCTCTCACGAGGCTCCCCGCCCGCGTCAGTTCCGGTATCGTCGGGCGCCGCGGCCCGCCGGTCGCGTCACGGACGGCCCCCATGCCGAAGTCCTTCGCCCGCTCGCTGATCATCCTCGCCGCGGCGGCACTCGCGCTGCCGGCCGCCGCCGTCGCCGCGGGCCACACGATCACGCACGAGGACGTGTGGCTGATGAAGCGGCTCGGCGCGCCGGTGCTGAGCCCCGACGGCCGCCGCGCCGTGCTGCTCGTCACCGAGCCCGCCTACGACCGCAAGGACCAGTCCGCGGGCCTGTGGCTCGTCGCGACCGACGGCGGCGAGCCGCCGCGGCGCCTGACGTGGACCCACGGCGGCGAGTCGGGCCTGACCTTCAGCGAGGACGGCCGGCGCCTCGCCTTCAGCGCCAAGCGCGACGGCGACAGCGAGGAGCAGGTCTACGTGCTCGACCTCGCGGGCGGCGGCGAGGCGCGGCGCGTGACCGCGGCGGCGCTCGGGGCGCGCAACCCGCGCTTCTCGCCCGACGGCGAGTCGATTGCGTACGTCGCCGACGTCTGGCCGGGCGCCCGGGACGACGCCGACAACCGTCGGCTCGCCAAGGAGCGCGCCGAGCGCAAATACAGCGCGCGCGCCTACGAGGGCTTCCCGATCCGGGCCTGGGACCAGTGGCTGGACGAGCGCCGGCCGCACCTGTTCGTGCAGCCGCTCGCGCCGGGGGCCGCGGCGCGCGACCTCCTGGCCGGTACGGCGCTCGCGGCCCAGCCGGGCTTCGCCGGGCGGCGCGAGGACGGCGGCGAGACGCTCGAGCCCGCCTGGACCCCCGACGGGCGCGGCCTCGTGTTCGTCGCGAGCACCGACCACGACCGCGCGGCGCGCGACTTCACCTCGACGCAGCTGTGGTACGTGCCGGCGGCGGGCGCGGAGCCGCTGCGCCTCACCGAGGGCGGCGACTCGTGGAGCGCGCCGCTGTTCGCGGCGGACGGGCGCACGCTGTACGCCGAGCACGCGCGCCGCAGCGGGCACGCCTACGACTCGACCGGCGTCGCCGCCTTCGCCTACGGCGGCACGCCCGCCGCGGCGCTGCCCGCGGCGCGCGACCTGACGCTCGGCGTCGACCGCGCGGTGACGAGCTGGGGCGTGGCCGCCAACGGCAGCGTCTACTTCCTCGCCGAGGACGCGGGCCTCGAGCAGCTGTACGTGGTGCCGCGCGGCGGTACCGCGCGCCTGGTGGCGCCGGCGCCGGGAGGCGTCTACAGCGGCCTCGCGGTCGCGCCGCGCTCGGCGCGGCCCGCGCTGGTCGCGCGCTGGGAGAGCGCCGTGCACCCGCCGGAGCTCGTGAGGCTCGATGCGTCCGGCGGCCACGCGGCGCTGACGCGCTTCAACGTCGAGCGCGCCGCGCAGATCGACTGGCAGCCGGTCGAGCACTTCTGGTTCACGAGCAGCCGCGGCCGTCGCATCCACTCGATGCTGGTGCGCCCTGCCCGCTTCGACCCGGCGCGCAAGTACCCGCTGCTGGTGCTGATGCACGGCGGCCCGGCGACGATGTGGCGCGACCAGTTCGTGGTGCGCTGGAACTACCACCTGCTCGCGCGCGCCGGCTACGTGGTGCTGCTGACCGACTACTCGGGCTCGACCGGCTACGGCGAGGCCTTCGCGCGCGCCATCGAGCGCGACCCGCTCGCCGGTCCCGCCGACGAGATCAACGCCGCGGCGGACGAGGCGATCCGCCGCTACCCGTTCATCGACGGCAGCCGCCAGTGCGCGGCGGGTGCGAGCTATGGCGGGCACCTCGCCAACTGGATGCAGGCGAGCACGACGCGCTACCGCTGCCTCGTCAGCCACGCCGGGCTCATCGACCTCGAGGTGCAGTGGGGCACGAGCGATGCGGTCTACCACCGCGAGGTCATGATCGGCGGCCCGCCCTGGGACGGCGACCCGCTGTGGCGCGCGCAGAGCCCGATCACCTACGCCGCGAAGTTCAGGACGCCGGTGCTGCTGACGGTCGGCGAGCGCGACTTCCGCGTGCCGCTCAACAACACGCTCGAGTACTGGACCGCGCTCAAGCGCCAGCAGGTGCCGAGCCGGCTGATCGTGTTCCCGGAGGCCAACCACTGGATCCTGCGCGGCGAGGACAGCCGCTACTTCTACGGCGAGGTGGCCGCCTGGCTCGAGAAGTACCTGGGTCCGGGGGAGTAGCCGGCCGCGCCGCCGCCGGTCGGGCGCGGCGCGTCCGAATCCGCGCTCGCGCGCCGCCCGTGTGCGGTGCGCGAGCGGCCGCCTACTGGCGCAGCTTGCGGATGCGCTCCAGCATCTTGACCTGCGCGACCGCCCGCACCAGCTCGGCCTGCGCCTCGGCGAGCGAGATCTCGTCGCCCTTCTCGCGCAGCGCCTCCTCGGCGCGCTGCTTGGCGGCGAGCACCGCGGCCTCGTCGAGGTCGCGGGCCCGGAGCGCGGTGTCGGCCAGCACCGTGACGCGCTGCGGCTGGATCTCGAGCGCGCCGCCGCCGACGTAGAAGCCGTGCTCCTCGCCGTCCGGCGTCTGCACCCGCACCTCGCCCGGGCGCAGCGTGGTCAGCAGCGGCGCGTGGCGCGGCGCGATGCCGATGTCGCCCTGCGCGGCCGGCACGAACACCATCGCCGCCTGGCCGGAGTAGATCTCGCCCTCGGCGCTGACGATGTCGACGTTGATGGTGTGGGCCATGCCGGCGTCCTCAGGTGATCGACTTCGCCTTCTCGACCGCTTCCTCGATCGTGCCGACCATGTAGAAGGCCTGCTCCGGGAGGCTGTCGTACTCGCCGCTGATGATCGCCTTGAAGCCGCGGATCGTGTCCTTCAGCGACACGTACTTGCCCTTCTGGCCGGTGAACACCTCGGCCACGTGGAACGGCTGCGACAGGAAGCGCTGGATCTTGCGCGCGCGGTACACGGTGAGCTTGTCCTCGGCC
>JAFEDP010000156.1 GCA_018241545.1 Pseudomonadota bacterium | reverse complement strand
GTCGAGCCGATGGTCGGCCGTCGCCGCTCGCAGCCGCAGGGTGCGCATCGCGGTGCCGCGCGCTCCCAGTCGGCCCCGCTAGGAGCCGCGCAGGTAGCGCTCGATGAGGCGCAGCTGGTGAACCCAGCCGCTGTCGTTCGCCTGGTACGCGGCGGCGCGGCGCGCCGCGGGGAGCGCCTCGAAGCCGGACTCGGTGAGGCGCAGGCCGGTACCGTCCGCCATGGCGGCGAGATCGATCGCGATCCGCGTGGTCGGCTCGCCCGAGTAGTCCACTGCCGGGTCGATCGCGAATGGATGCCAGCGGAACACGATGGACCGCGGCGGGTCGATCTGCTCGACCCAGAACTCGAAGCGCTTGCCGGCGTGCGGTTCCTGCAGTCGTGCGATTTCCGGGTCGACGGTCGTCGGCGTGATGCGCCCGGTCACGCGGCGGCCGGCGACGAACGGACCGTCGAAGGCCACGCCGAACCAGCTGCCGAACCGGTCCGCCTCGCTGACGGCCGCCCAGACCGCCGCCAGCGGGGCCGCCAGCACGGTCGTGTGCTCGATCCGGTCCGTCACCATGGCCATCCGACGCTCCGCGGGGTCCCGCAGGCGGGCCGCAACTTGCCGCTCGCCACTCCGGGGGCCGCCGGCGGAGACTTAACACGGAGCGGCCCGGCGTGTTCGAGGGCGCGTCGTGCCAGCGGCGCGCCTCCGGCCCGGCGCGGCGCGCGCCCGCCCCCACCGCCGGTCGCGGCGCCGAACCCAAGGCGCGCAGTCACGGTCTTCATGGACGTGTCGCCCGCGTCTGACCCGCACCGTGCAGCCGGACCTCGGGCACAATGCCGCGAGCCGGGCCGCAGGGATCACGCCATGCAGTATACGATCCTCGTCAATGGTGACCGCCGCCGCGTGGAGGCCGACGCCGACACTCCGCTGCTGTGGGTGCTGCGCGACGATCTCGGCCTCAAGGGCACCAAGTACGGCTGCGGCATCGGGGCATGCGGAGCCTGCACGGTGCACGTCGACGGCGTCGCCACCCGCGCCTGCACCCTCCCCGTCGCTCGCCTCGGCGCGCGGGCGGTGACGACGATCGAGGGCATCGGCAACAACCCGCTCGGGCGCGCCGTCCAGCAGGCCTGGCTCGCCACCGACGTGGTCCAGTGCGGCTACTGCCAGGCCGGGCAGATCATGGCCGCCGTGGCGCTGCTCGCGAGCGTGCCCCAGCCGAACGACGCGGACATCGACCGCGCAATGGCCGGCAACCTGTGCCGCTGCGCGACGTATCCCAGGATCCGTGCCGCCATCAAGCGCGCTGCCGGCCTGCCGGTCGCAGACACGCGCTACGGGAGCTGACGATGCGCGCCACTCCCGCCACCGACGAGGGCGCCACGGCGAATCCGTCGCGCCGGACGTTCCTGAAGGCTGGCGCCGCGATCGGCGGCGGCCTGCTGCTCGAGGTGTCGCTGCCGCTGCGCGCGTTCGGCGTCGCGGAGGCCGCGCCGGCGGTGCTGAATGCCTACGTGCGGATCGCGACGGACGGCACCGTGACGATCGTGTCCAAGAACCCCGAGATCGGCCAGGGCATCAAGACGATGCTGCCGATGCTGGTCGCCGAGGAGCTCGACGTCGAGTGGGCGAGCGTGCGCACCGAGCAGGCCCTCAGCGACCCGGCGATCTACGGGCGCCAGTTCGCAGGCGGCAGCCGCGCGACGCCGTTGCACTGGGAGCCGCTGCGCCGGGTCGGCGCGGCGGCGCGGCAGATGCTGATCGCCGCCGCGGCCGCCGACTGGGGCGTGGCGCCGGCGGAGTGCGACACGCTGCCGGGCGTCGTGCGCCACGCCGGTTCCGGACGCAGTGCCCCGTACGGGTCGCTCGCGGCCCGCGCCGCGGCGCTGCCCGCCCCCGACCCAGCGTCGGTGCCTCTCAAGGATCCGGCGCGGTTCCGCATCATCGGCGTGTCCCAGCCCGGCGTCGACAGCCCGCTGGTCGTGACCGGCCAGCCGTTGTTCGGCATCGACGTCGAGCTGCCCGGGATGCTGCACGCCGTGTTCGTGAAGTGCCCGGTGTTCGGCGGGCGCGTGCGCCGCGCCAACCTCGAGGTCGTGCGCGCGCAGCCGGGCGTCACGCACGCCTTCGTCGTCGAGGGTGGCGAGGCCTTCGACGGCCTGGCCAGCGGCGTCGCCATCGTCGCGCGCAGCCACTGGGCCGCGCGCAAGGCGCGCCTGCGCCTCGACGTCGACTGGGACGAGGGGGCGGCGGCCGCCCAGAGCAGTGAGGGCTTCGCGCGCGAGGCGGCGCGTCTCGCACGGCGGGCACCGGCCATCGTGATCGCGCGGGACGGTGACGTCGAGTCGGCGCTGTCCGGCGCCAAGCGCGTCGTCGAGGCGGCGTACAGCTATCCCTTCATCGCGCACGCCACGCTCGAGCCACAGAACTGCACCGCGCGCGTCGAGGGCGCGCGTGCCGAGATCTGGGCGCCGACGCAGAATCCGGATTCGGGCCGCAAGATCGTCGCGCGTACCCTGGGCCTTGCCGAGGCCGACATCAAGATCCACATGATGCGCTGCGGTGGCGGCTTCGGGCGCCGGCTGATGAACGACTACATGGTCGAGGCCTGCTGGATCGCGCGCGTCGCGGGGGCACCCGTCAAGCTCGTCTGGGAGCGCGAGGACGACCTGCGGCACGACTTCTACCGTCCCGCGGGGTACCACTTCTTCCGTGCCGGCCTCAGCGACGCCGGCCGGCTGGTGGCATTCCGCGACCACTTCGTCTCCTTCGGCGCGGACGGCAAGTTCGCGAGCAGCGCCGCGCTGTCCGCGACCGAGTTCCCGGCGCGCTTCGTGCCGAACCTCGAGCTCGGTGCGTCGTTGCTGCCGCTCGGCGTGCCCACCGGGCCGCTGCGCGCGCCCGGCAGCAATGCGCTCGCCTTCGCGTTCCAGTCGTTCCTCGACGAACTGGCCCACGCGGCGGGGCACGACCCGGTGGCATTCCGCCTGGCGCTGCTCGGCCCGTCGCGCGTCTACGCCGGCACGCAGACACCGGCCGGGTCGACGCCAGATTTCGACTCGGGACGCATGGCTGCGGTGCTCACCGAGGTCGCGGCGCGTGCCGGCTATGGCCGGCGAACGCTGCCGCCGCGCAGCGGACTCGGCGTCGCGTTCTACTTCAGCCACCTCGGCTACTTCGCGGAGGTGGTCGAGGTCGCGGTCGGGCCGACCGGCGAGGTCCGGGTCGCGAAGGTATGGGTGGTCGGCGACGTCGGCAGCCAGATCATCAACCCGAGCGGCGCCGAGAACCAGGTGCAGGGCGCGGTGATCGACGGCCTCAGCGCCGCGCTCGGCCAGACGATCACGCTCGAGCGCGGCCGGGTCCGGGAGTCGAACTTCCACGACTACCCGCTGCTGCGCATCGACCGCGCGCCGCCGGTCGACGTGCACTTCCTGCGCACGGACCACCCGCCGACCGGCCTCGGCGAGCCGGCCCTGCCGCCGGTCGTGCCGGCGCTCTGCAACGCGATCTTCGCCGCCACCGGCCGGCGCGTGCGCCGGCTGCCGGTCGATCCCGCCGAGCTGGCGGCCGGCGCCTGAGCTACGGGCGGATGCCGCGCGCGATCAGCTCGATCGACACGACGAGCAGCGCGACCTGCAGGAACGCGTAGTAGACGCGCTCGGGGATCACGCGCACGAGGCGGGCGCCGAGCTGCGTGCCAGCGAGCGCCGGCAGCAGCAGCCAAGCGGACACGCCGAGGTTGGGCAGCGACAGCTGCCCGAGCGCCGCATACGGCACGAGCTTCAGCGCGTTGACCACCGCGAAGGTGATCGCGCTCGTACCGGCGTACACCTGCTTCGGCAGGCGCTGCGGCATCACGTAGATCTGGAACGCCGGCGCGCCCGCGTGGCTCACGAAGCTCGAGAATCCGAGCACCACTCCCCACAGCGTGCCGCGCGGCACGTCCGCGGGGTGCGGCGCCGGCGGGCGGTGGCGCACGCGCCAGGTGCTGATGCAGAAGCCGATGCCCAGCACCCCGACCAGGATGCTGACGCCGGCGTCGGAGATGCGTGCGGCGAGGAGCCAGCCGGTGACGATGCCGAGCGTCGCCGCCGGCAGCAGGATCCTGAGGTTGCGGGCGCTGAAGTGGCGGCGGTACAGCCACAGCGCGAACAGGTCGCTGAACACGAAGACCGGCAACAGGATCGCGGCGGCGCGCAACGGCGACATGGCGAATGCCATGATCGGCACGCCGAACGTGCCCATCGCCGCAAGGCCTCCCTTGCCGAGGCCCACCAGGAAGGCGGCCAGCGATCCGTAGACGAGGTCGGTCGTGAAGCTCGTCGTCATGCTGGGGTCGGGCCGGACACTGGAGGGAGGCGCACGGCGGTCCGCCGCGGGCGCGCATTCTCCCGGATGGGCAGCCGGGCCGGCAAACGCAGCTAGACGAAACCCTTAAGTGCCAGTCCCTATCGATCGGCAGCCGCGCATGCCGATAGCCCGGTCGAGAGAGTCCGCCGCGAGACGACCATGGAGCCAACGCAAGCCCGCGACGCCACGCCGGCCCCCGACGCCGCCGCAGGCGCGCCGGGTGCGGCAGAGGCGACCGCCGTGCGTTACGTGATCACGCTGCTGCGCAGCTCCGCACCGGTCCGTGACCCGGAGTTGGCCACGCTACGGGTCGGCGCTGCGCGCGTGGTCTGGCGTCGGCACCCGGCCGGCGGTGCCCCGGCCTTTCGCGCCCAGCTCGGCTACTTCGACACGGTGCGGGCCGCCGCCGCGGCCCTCAAGCAGGTAGCGACCCGCTATCCCGGAGCGACGCTCAGCGCCGTACGGCTCGAATTGCCCGACGGTGTTCCGGCCAGCGGGTCCGCGCCGGGGGACGCGCGCGTCGACTCACGCCAGTTCGCGGTCGAGCTGCGCTGGTCGCTCGGCGTGGTCGACGTGGCGCACGTGCCGCCCCTCACGCTGTTCGACGGGCTGCGGCTGTACACGGTGTGCGCGCGCCGTTGCGGCCACGACTGGCACGGGCTGCGGCTCGGGTTCTTCCCGGATCGCGGCTCCGCGCAGCGTCTGGTCGAGCAGGCCAACGGCTACTTCCAGGGCGCCATCGCGGTGCCGGTCACGCCTGCCGAGATCGCGCTCGCGGCCAATGCCGAGCTGCGTCCGTTCGCGGCGCGCATCGGGATTGAGGGATTCTCCGTCGGCTAGTCCCCTACGAAGGCAGCGTGCAGATCGGGGCTCGCCTGCGCGTCGTGCCACCGCGACGCCGCGCCATTTGACAGATCGCTCGCGTCACAGCGGAGCTTGTAGGCAGCTCACAGTTCGCACCGCTCCGATTGCCTAGAGTCGGCGCGCGATTTCCGTGACGGAGGGCCCGCGGTGACCGACCTGTCTCGCTGCTGGATGCGCGCCGGGCTCCGCCACCTCATCGGTTGCGCCGTCGCCGCCGCGTGCCTGGCGGCAATGGCCGCCGGCGCGGACGAGCCGGCGGCCGCGCTGCCGGCGCTGCGCGCCCCGATCGAGGACACTGAGCAGAACTACTCTTATTACTACGTGCCGCGCCTCTCCGAACTCAATCAGCTCGTCGGGTCGCTGATGCGTGGCACGCGGCTGCGAACCGTCCAGGAGCAGCCGCCTGGCTTCGTGCAGCGCTACGCCGCCTACAGCTGCCAGGGCACGTTCTTCATCGGCGAGGCGAATCGTCCCGCGGTCGCCAGGGACATCGACTGGGCAGCCGTGCGCGGCCTGCGCATCGAGCGCGGCGGAGCCGAGCCGGCGCTCGTGATCGAGACGGCGACACCCGCGCGGCCGGAGCCCGAGTCGCTGCTGCTCTACGCCGCGGACGCCACCGTGCGGTACGAGCTGCACCAGATGCTGGCGGTGCTCGTGTCGGAGTGCCGCGCCGGGCAGCGCCGCCTCGGCCACGGGGCCGGCCGCTAGGCGAGCGCGGCCACCACCGCCCGGCAGGCCGCCAGCGTCGTCTGCAGCGCGGCGGTACCGACCGGCTGCGGCTGCGAGGCGAATTGCGCGCAGACGATCCGGCGCCGCACGTCCAGATACAGGGCCTGCCCGTGGATGCCGAGCGCGAGCTGCACGCCCGCCGGCGGGTCGATCGCCCACCACTGGCGCGAGTACGCGCCGTTCGGGAACAGCGCCGCGAGCGGCGAGCGGCGAAAGGTCTCGCGATCCCCGTCGCGCGTCGCCGCGACCCAGCCGGCCGGGATGACCGTGTGCCCGTCGACGGCGCCGCCCTCGAGTTGCAGCAGCCCGAAGCGCGCGAGGTCGCGCAGCGTCGCGCACAGTCCACCGTCCGCGAGCGGCGCGCCGAGCGGGTCGACCAGCAGCTCGGCGCTCGCCTCGGCTCCCATCGGCCGCCACAGCAGCTCCGACCACAGCTGCGCCAGCGGCCGGCCGCCCACGCGCTCGGCGATCCAGCCGAGCACGTCGCTGTCGGTGCTGCGATAGCGGAAGTCGCCGCGATCGTCCGGGTCGGCGCGCAGGCTCGCGAGGAAGGCGTGCATCCCCGGGCGCGCGCCGGCGTGCCGGGCGGGCCTCAGACCGCAGGCCGCGTCGAAGTCGTAGAACTCGGCGGCCGGATCGTCGTAATCCTCCGAGTAGCGGACCCGGCTGCGCATGTCGAGGAGCGCGGCGACCGTCACCGGGCCGTAGCCGCTCTCGCGCAGTTCCGGTACGTAGTACCCGGCCGTCCGGGCGAGGCTGACGAGGCCGTGGCCCGCCAGGATGCCGATCAGGCTCCCGACCATCGACTTCGACACCGACATGAGGATGTGCGTCTGCGCGGGCGAGAACCCCGCCCGGTAGTGCTCGTAGACGAGCCGGCCGCGATGCACGACCGCGAATCCGTCGACGTCGTTCGCCTCGAGCACGTGCTCGAGCGGGCGCGGTGGCTCGCCCTGCACCGCGCAGGGCGCCGCCCCGAGGGCCTC
>JAFEDP010000155.1 GCA_018241545.1 Pseudomonadota bacterium | reverse complement strand
ATCGGCGCGGGCGTTCGGGTGGCGCGCCCGGATCCGCCACGGGCGTCACGCGGCGCGGGCGCGCCGGCCCATCACCGGCGCTTCGCCTTCACCGCGATCACCGGCCGCCCGCCGGCCTTCGGCTACAGCGACTGCAGGAACGCCACGAGGTCCGACTTGTCCTGCTCCGCGAGATGCAGCGCGAAGCGAGAGTCGTAGAAGTTCACGACGTCGCGCAGCGTCGCCGCGGCGCCGTTGTGGAAATACGGCGCGCGCGCAGCGAGGCCGCGCAGGACCGGGCCCTTGAACTTGCCGATGTCGCTCCACTTGCCGGTGACCAACGCGCGCCCGGGATCGGTGGTCTGCAGCACGGCGCCGGTCACCTTGTTCATCAGCGTGAACAGCGGCAGGTCCGCGGTCCGGCGCGCCGCATCCGCGACGCCGATGTTCAGCGGCAGCGGCAGTGAGTGATCGCCGACGTTGGGCGAATCGTGGCAGAGGCCGCAGCCGCCGGTGATCGTGGCCTGCCCCGTCGCGTCGTTGAGCCCGCCGACCCCGGTGATCGTGAAGGAGAGCGTGTTGAAGAGCCGCTGGCCGCGGGCGATCGCCGCGCGCGCGGCGTTGCGGTCGTCGTCGGCGGACGGCAGTCCCAGCCAGGCGTCGTACAGCGAGAATATCCGCGGCGTGAAGGGTGCTCCCGAGGGATTGCCGCCGAGCGGATCGTTGATGCCGACGAAGAACTCCTGGTTGGCCAGGCTGGCCGGCCCACCCGTGGCGCGCCCCGCGTCCAGCGGTCCCGCAGCCTTGTCGGCCACCTGCGCCGTGAAGAGCTGCAGCTCGAAATTGACGATCTCCTGCACCTGCGCCGCGGTCGGCGCCTGCGTGGCCTGCGCATGACCGAGGGTCGCATCGACGGCCTGGTGCTCGAGGTCGTCGACGACCGGCTGGAACTTGCCCTGCGCGTCCTTGAAGGTCTCGCGCCCGTCCCACATCACGGTGCTCAGCAACTGCAGGTTGGTGCTCGGCAGTACGCGCCGGTAGACGGACAGCTCGCGCGTGTCGCCGCAGCCGTACGGGTTGTCCACCGCGAGCACGGTGAACTCGGCGGTGGCCGGAGGCGTTAGCGCCACGCGAATGAGGCCCTTGGAGAGCAGCAGGCTGTACGCACCGCGTCGTGCTCGCACGGTCGAGACGTCGGCGCTCGGGCAGTTCGCGCCGTCATTGGGGCGAAAGACCGGGTCGCGCCCGCCGCTCGCCTCGAAGCGCTGCTGAAGATGTGGGGGCACCACGGTCCACGCGTCTGCCGGTTGGTGGCACGTGACGCAGCGGCGGTCGTTGGTGCCAAGGCTCTGGAAGAACGCCCCGGTCAGCGGGATGTCGCCCGCGGTACTGAAAGTCGCGAAGCGGCCGGACGGATCCCCGAAGGGCTGGCCGCTTGCCAGCACGGCGGTGGCGCTGCCGGCGGTGCCGGCGACGGCCGCAGCGCTCAGTACGCTGGCGAGGAGCGCGGCGGCCGGAAACGTATGACGCAACATAATCACACCCCTTCGGAGTCGATTGCCTGCCCTGCCAGGGATATCGGATTCGATCGGTGCCGGACGCCATCGACCCGTCACGTCGCGGCCAATTCGGTCCGGTCCCGCCGGTGGTTGCGACGCGCGGGGCGATTGGGCATCGTCACGGGTATGGCCCGGGGGGCGCCTGATGCCTGATCAGGAATCACCGCCACAGTGCGAATCGGGCGACAGCGCCGCCGCGAGGGAACGTCTGTTCGCGACGCTGTACGCTGAATTGCGGCGCCTGGCCGACCGGCAGCTGCACCGCAACGCCGCGGCCGGCGTCAGCCCGACGACGCTATTGCACGAGACCTACCTCGACCTGGCGCAGCGCGACGCGGTGTTCCCCGACCGCGCGCGCTTTCTCGGCTACGCCGCGCGCGTCATGCGTGGACTGATCATCGACTTCGTGCGCGAGCGCAAGGCGCTCAAGCGCGGGGCCGGCTTTCACATCACGCAACTGGATACCCACGTCGCGGCCCCGGAGCGCGACGCTACCGAGCTGTCACGACTCTCGGACGCGCTCGACGACCTCGCCACCCGCGACCCCCGACTGGCCGAGGTGGTCGACCTGCGCTACTTCTGCGGCTACTCGTTCGCCGAGATCGCGGTCCAGCGCGGGAGCTCGGAGCGCACGGTACAGCGGGACTGGGAGAAGGCGCGGCTCTTCCTGTATGCGCAGCTGCAGGGAGAGGCGCTCTGAGCGTGGCGCCATCCGCCGTGCGGCGCCGCGATGTCGCCTCTGGTCGGGAGAATCCGATCTCGATCTGTGGTGGGCGCCGCGCCGTCGACCGCCCGCCGGGCTCGCGGCCGACGCCGGCGGCCCGAGGCGTGCCGAGCTGACCGGCCGGGGAGGGCCATGCCGATACCATCGCAGGAGCAGTGGCTGCTGGTGAACGACGAGCTCGACCGGCTGCTGGAACTGCCGGAGCGCGACCGATCCGCGGCGGTCAGCGAGATCGAGCGCACGCAGCCGGAACTGGCCCGCGAGCTGCGCGCCCTGCTGAGCGCCAGCCGGGAGCAAGGCTTCGCCGACTTCCTCGCCGGACCCTCGCCGGTCGCCGCCGCCGGCGCCGGGTCCCGCGCGCTGGCGGGCCAGTGCGTCGGCCCGTACGTCATCGAGGCGGAGATCGGCCGCGGCGGCATGGGCAGCGTCTGGCGCGCGGTCCGTGCCGACGGCCGCTTCGAAGGCCACGTCGCGATCAAGTTCGTTCATGCCTCATGGCTCGGGCGGGACGGCGAGGCTCGCTTTCGCCAGGAAGGCGTGATGCTGGCGCGGCTCGATCACCCTCACATCGCGCGCCTGATCGATGCCGGGGCGCTCGAGTCCGGGCAGCCGTATCTGGTGCTGGAGTACGTCGAGGGGGTGCCGATCGACGAATACTGTGAGCAGCACACTCTCGACCTCGAGGACCGGCTCCGGCTGTTCCTCGGTGTGCTCGCGGCCGTCGCCCACGCCCACAGCCACCTGATCGTCCATCGCGACATCAAGCCGTCCAACATCTTCGTCACACGCGCGGGCGTGGCCAAGCTGCTGGACTTCGGAATCGCCAAGCTGCTGCAGGCGGGGGATGGCGACCGCGCCCCGACGCATTCAACTGCGGCGGCGCTGACGCCCGACTACGCCGCGCCCGAGCAGCTCCTCGGGCTCCCCGTGACGACCGCGACCGATGTCTACGCGCTGGGCCTCGTGCTGTATCGCCTGCTCACGGGGACGCACCCGGTCGCGCGCGAGTCGCGCTCGACTGCGGAGTTCGTCCGCGCCCTGCTCGACCGCGAGCCCGCCCCTGCCTCGGTCGTCGCGGCCGGGCCGGCGGCCCGCCGGCGAGCGCTGGCCGGCGACCTCGACAACATCCTCGCCAAGGCCCTCAAGAAGGACCCCGCCGAACGCTATCCGACCGTCGGCGCGCTCGCGGACGACCTCGAGCGCCACCTGGCGCACCAGCCGGTGCTGGCGCGACCCGACACCGCGAGCTACCGCCTCGGGAAGTTCGTTCGCCGCCACCGCGGCAGCGTGCTTGGCGGCGTACTGGTCGCGTGCGGTCTCGTCGGAACCAGCGCGTTCGCGCTGCTGCAGATGCTCGACGCGCGCGCGCAGCGCGACCTGGCGCAGGCCGAGGCGCGCCGCTCCGGCGCCCAGAGCGAACTGCTCGAGTTCCTGCTGGGCGACGCGCTCAGCGAGGCGCCCCACGACGCCGTGCGTCAGCGGCTCGACCGGGCGCGCGAGCTCGTGCGTCGCCGCTTCCGCAGCGAGCCGACGACCGCGGCGCAGCTGCTGATCGGGCTCTCGGGCCGCTATGTGGACTCCGGGGACGCGGCCGGCGCGTCCGAGGTCATGGGCGAGGCGGAAGCGATCAGTCGCGGCCTCAACGACCCGGCGCTCGACGCCGAGATCGCCTGCGGGCGGGCCCAGGACGCGATCGATGCGGGCGATCTGGCGCTCGCGCGTCGCTACAGCGAGCGCGCCTCGGCCGAGATGCAGCACCTGCGGGCCGTGCCCGTGAGCCTGAGCGCCGAGTGCGCGGTGGCCGCCGCCTTCGTGGCCCAGGGCGCGGGCGACTTCGCGGAGTCCTCGCGCGGGCTGCGCGAAGCGGTGCGCGCTCTGGAGCAGGCCGGGTTGCAGCGCAGCTCGCGATACACGAGCGTCGCCCACGAGCTCGCGCGCTCGCTGACGATCGAGGGGGATTTCCGCGGCGCGTGGGAGCTGGAATCGGCCGTCATCGCCACGGCCGCCGATTCGGGGCGCGCGGACAGCAGCGGGTACTACGCCATGCTCACCGTGGCGGCGCGCTCGTTGCGCGACGGCGGACAGCCGCGCCGGTCGCTGGAGTTCGTCGATTCGGCCGTCGCCGCGGCACGTCGGGCGACGCCGCAGGTGGAGCTGCCGTACTTCCTCGCCGGATTGCGCAGCTGGGCGCAGCTCGACCTGGGTCTGCCACGGCAGGCCGAGGCCGGCCTGGCGACTGCTGCCGAGACGGCCGAGCGGGAGGGCAGCCGCGGGATGGCGGCCGCGTTCGCCGCGGCGGCCATTCGCGCGGCGATCGAGGACGGCGATCTGCCGCTGGCCCGGCAGCGCTGGGCAGCGCTGGCGCCGTTGGCTACGGCGCTGCAGGCCGGCAGTCCGTACAGCCGCGAGGTCGTGCTGCTGCGGCTCACGCACGCACGACTGCAGCTCGCGGAGCGCGCCTGGCCCGAAGCGGCGCGCGAGGTCGACGCGGCCGCAGCCGCGGTGGCGGCGCGCAGCCACCCGACCCGGCTTGAGGGCCGCGAGATCGAACTCCTGCAGGCTCGGATTGCGCTCGCCCGCGACGACCCTGCCGCGGCCGCGCAGCACGCCGGCGCCGCGCTCGAGCTGGCACGGCAGCAGGCGGTCGATCCGGCCTCGTCCGCCTGGATCGGCGAGGCGATGGTCTGGCAGGCGCGCAGCGAGGCGGCGGGCGGTGCGACGACCCAGGCACGGGCAACCGCGCAGGCGGCGCTGCCGCACCTGGAGCAGAACCTCGACCCTGCGCATCCGCTGCTGAAGATCGCGCGCGAGCTCGCCGGGCCCGGCCGCTGATCCGGGCGCGTCGCACCGCGGACGATCCGGGCGTCGCGGCGCTCGCACCTGCCGGTGGCGATTGCCTCAGCGGTAACCGCGCGCCTGCAGCGTGAACAGCCGCGCATAGCGCCCGTCGAGGCGCATCAGCGCCTCGTGCGAGCCGTGCTCGACGATGCGCCCGCCCTCGAGCACCGCGATCTGGTCCGCCATGCGCACGGTCGAGAAGCGGTGCGAGATCAGGATCGTGATCCGGCCGCGCGTCAGGGTGCGGAAGTGCTCGAACACCTCCGCCTCCGCGGCCGCGTCCATGGCCGCGGTCGGTTCGTCGAGCACCAGCACGTCGGCGCGCGAGCGCATGAAGGCGCGGCTGAGCGCGACCTTCTGCCACTGGCCGCCGGAGAGCTCGCGACCGTCCCGGAACCACTTGCCGAGCTGCGTGTCGTAGCCGGCCGGCAGCTCGCGGATGAAGGGGTCGGCGAGCCCCTTGGTGGCGGCCTCGAGCCAGCGCTCGCGGTCCTCGAACACGCTGACGTCGCCGGCGCCGACGTTCTCGCCGACCTTGAGCTGGTAGCGCGCGAAGTCCTGGAAGATCACGCCGACGCGCTCGCGCAGGGCCGCCTCGTCCCACTCCTCGAGGTCCTGGCCCTCGAACAGGATCCGGCCGGCCGTGGGCCGGTACAACCGCGTCAGCAGCTTGATCAGCGTGGTCTTGCCCGAGCCGTTCTCGCCGACGAGTGCCAGGCTCTCGCCGGGGCGGATCGCGAGGTTGATGTCGCTGAGCGCCGGCTGCTCGGCGTCCGGATAGCGGAAGCTGACGCCCTCGAAGCGGATGCCGTCCTCGGGGTGCGGGCCGCGCCGCACCGCGCCGCGCGGCGGCGGCACCGGCTGGTCGAGGTACTCGTAGAGGTTGGACAGGTACAGGTTGTCCTCGTACAGGCCGCCGACCGCCGACAGGCCCGCCGACAGCGCTGCCTGGCCCTGGCGGAACAGCGCCAGGTACATCGTCATCTGCCCGAGCGTGATCGCGCCGCGGATCGCGCCGACGGCGATCCAGCCGTAGGCGCCGTACAGGCTCAGGGTCGCAATGAGGCCGAGGCCGAAGCCCCACAGGTCGCGCCTCAGGGTCAGCTCGCGGTCCTCCTTGTAGAGGCGCCGGTAGATGTCCTCGTAGCGCTTGAGCAGCAGCGGCCCGAGGCCGAACAGCTTGACCTCCTTGGCGTGGTCCTCGCGCGCGAGCACCGTCTCGAGGTACATCTGCATGCGCGTCTCGGGCGAGCGCCAGCGGAACAGCCGGAACGCGTCGCCCGAGAACTTGGCCTCGGCGAAGAACGACGGCAGCCCGGCGAGCGCCAGGATCGCGACCGCGAGCGGCGAGAACTGCACCAGGATCGCGCCGTAGCTCAGCAGCGAGATCGCGTTCTGGACGAGGCCGAAGGTCCGCATCACCATCGACAGCGGGCGCGTCGACGCCTCGCGCCGCGCGCGCGTCAGCTTGTCGTAGAACTCCGAGTCCTCGAAGTGCGCGAGCTCGAGCGTCAGCGCCTTCTCGAGGATCATCACGTTGACGCGCTGCCCGAGCTGGGCGCGCAGCAGCGACTGGCAGGTCGACAGCCCGCGCTGCGCCGCCGCCGTCGCCGCCACCAGCAGCGCCTCGAGCGCGACGAAGCCAAGCGCCGGGCCGTACGCCGCGCGGCCGAGCGCCGGGTAGGCGCGCGTCGCAGCGAGCACCGCGTCGACGATCTGCGCGCCGACCCAGGCGACGCCGGCCGGCAGCACGCCGACGGCGACCGTGAGCGCGGCGAGCAGCACGGTGACCCGCGGGTTGGTCGACCACGCCAGCGTCAGCG
>JAFEDP010000154.1 GCA_018241545.1 Pseudomonadota bacterium | reverse complement strand
GTCAATTCCACTTGGAGCGGGTCGTGGTCGATAAAGTGCTCTCGGCCTTGAGTCGTTACCACTGGGCGGTCGTGCTGAGACCCGCTCAAGCTTGTCGTTAGGCATCAACGCAGATGCTGGTGGAGTTCGGCCTCTTTGATGAAGATAAGCTGCTCGAGCGCGGTGCCGTTCTAGTATCGACCAAAGCGCAATGCTCCCACCTCGCGCTATTTCGCGTCGCATACCAGCTTCAGGGTGAGGTCGCGAAGATCGTTCTTTCCCACTTCGCGCCAGCCGTTGAAGCTAAGACGGCCAGCCTCGATATGCCCGTGCATCAGTCTTCGGATTGGGAGTCGATTGCGCTCGGTAAGTACACGTTCGCGTTTCGATGCTCCCTTAATGCCTAACTATGGCTTGGAGCGGGTCGTGATCGATAAAGTGCTCTCGTCCTTGAGTCATGACCGCTGTGCGGGTGTGCTGCGACCCGCTCAAGCTTGTCGTTAGACGACTGGAGAAGGTCCGTGGGGATGGTCGCGAATTTCATCCGGCTCAACGTTGGTTTGGTCCCCGCGTTGAAACGCACGCCGTCGACCGTATTCGAATTGCTGGAATCCAGCTGTGCACCCAGAAAGCACGCGGCCGCGTGTTTTGACTTGGATAAGTCCTGGCACCTCATTCACTATTTCCTAACCGGACGGGTAGAACAGGCACCGCCACCGCTGGGCGACGCAATTTTAGGAGGGGACGAGATTAGACGCTCAGATTCCGGTGACGGACCGGCCAGGCTCCTGATGCCGGATCGCGTGACGGCCGTCGCGGTTGCGCTCGCCACAATTCAGCCTGAAACGCTGCCGAGCAGACATCCGCTCAGGAGCGTAGCTAACGACGTTTATCTGGCAGACACCTGGAAGGATTCGCCGGAAGATCGAAGCTACGTCATCGAATATTTCAAACAGCTGCAGTTGTTCTATGCCAACGCCGCTAAGCTGAGGCAGGCCGTAATTATTGCCATTACTTGATGTCGTCTAACTGTGGCTTGGAGCGGGTCGTGGTCGATTGAGTGCTCTCGGTTCTGACTTCGCAGTGCGACGCGGGCTTCCCGCGACCCGCCCAAGCTTGTAGTTAGACGCTCATGACGGAGCCACTGTATCGTTACATACCGATCTGGCGCCGAACCGCGGATGGGGCGGTCCTGTACCGTTGCTTCGAGGTGCTCGGCCGAGGCTACACCGTCCAGAGCGCGGACCACTTTGCGCCGTCGAATCTGGCTTCACGATCATCCCAATTCGAGCGCCAGTTCTTGGAGCTCTTGACCGAAGCGGCTCCGGAGGACCGGTGTCCGCTTTCCCCGACATTGGAAGCCGCGATACGCGCGTTTGATCGGGACTTCGACGGGAGCAAGAACGTCTAACTATCGCTTGGAGCGGGTCGTGATCGATAAAGTGCTCTCGTCAGAGACTCACCAACGCTGTGCGGGCGTGCTGCGACCCGCTCAAGCTTGTCGTTAGAAGTCTATGCCGACCGACGGCAACATCGACTTCCGAACTTACAACCGCGACGACCTCGCCGCCGCGGTCGAGCGGATCGACCGTGAGCAATACCCCCTGAATTTCAGAGCCGCGACGGAAGAATTCGCGAAACGAGGGCCCGATCTTACCGCTGCACTGGCAGCACAGACGAAACCTCACCAAGTGGCGACGGCCGTGAGACTGTCCTGGGCGTCGTTTGCAATCGGCACCGTGACTTCTGTCTTGTTTCAGCTGTCTCGTCCCACTCCTACTATCCCGATACTGGACGTTCTATCTTGGCCGCTCGCGCTTTGTACGAATTGGTGGATCCTCGGCGAAATTGGAAACGGCAAGAACTGGGCTCGGATGGTAGTGGTGGTGCTGACGCCGCCCTGGGCACTTCTCTCCTCCCTAGGGCTGCTTGCCTTGCTCCGCCGCTCGCCCGCCGCTTCGGCCATTGGCGCCTTTGCAGTTGGACTGAGTATTGGGTCCTTCTGTTTGCTCATCGGGCGGCCGAGCCGCGATTGGTTCAAGAGATTGGAGCGCCACCGTAGCGAAAACGCCGAACTATCGCTTCGATCGGGTCGTGGGCGGTAAAGTGGTCACGGCTTCAACTGGGCGGCTCCGGGTCGGCATCCCGCGACCCGCTCAAACTCCTCATTAGAACGCACAGTAGGTCCAATCAAGTCATGGAATCGACGTACAGCATTGCCCTCGAATTAAGTCCTCAAGCCAGCGACATGGGCGTGATTGTCAAAGGCCTTACTCAGTTCAACAGTCAGCAATCCGGTGGCGATACGCCGAACTACTTACTTGTCGCTGTTCGCGACGATCAAAGCACTGTGGTCGGTGGTCTCCTTGGCGCAACGTACCTCGGGTGGCTACAAATCCAGGCCGTATGGCTACCTGAAGACCTGCGCGGTCGCGACTATGGCACTCAGCTCATGGCTCTCGCCGAGCAAGAGGCGCTTCGCCGTGGGTGTCCGCGCGTGTTTCTCGAGACCCTGAGCTTTCAAGCCCTCCCGTTCTACGAGAAGCTCGGGTACACAGTGTTCAGCCGACTTCCGGACTTTCCTGTTGGTGGTGCTAGGTATGCACTCACCAAAAGTCTCTAGAGTGCGTGCTAACTACGCGCTGCAGCGGACGCTTTCATCCGTCGTAACATGCTCGGCGTGCGCGGCAGGCAAGTTTGCGCGCGTCTCGCTGGCTGGGCGCCTGCGGGACGCCGCTGAGCGCGGGCGTTAGGCGCACAGAAGTGCGATGGTTCCTGCTCCTGCTTCTGGTCACGCTCGTATGGTTCCTAGCCCATGCCGCTGGCGCCGCGGGGAAGCTCGCTGAGAACCGGCGCCGCGGCTTGCCCCCGGGAACCCCGGTAGGCTTCAGCGTTATGCCCGGAATGATTGTGTTGCCGGTCGCATCGATGACCGTTGCCGCCGCCGCCGAACACTACGCGGCGCCTTGGGGCTTTCGGGCCATTGTGCTGATTCATCTGGCTTTGGGCGCCCTTCTGCTTGCGTACATCGCATGGAATATTCTTCGAGCGCGCCGCCCGTATGCGCGCGCCTAACTCTCGCTTGGAGCGGGTCGTGGCCGATATAGTGCTCACGGTTCCAGGTTGCCGGGGCAGGGCGGGTGTGCTGCGACCCGCTCAAGCTTATCGTTAGGCGGAGTACGCAAGAATGCAGGCGCTCATTTGCGCGGTCGCTCTTTACTGGTTGATCTCGAAGTTCGGCCCCGAAGACAGACCTGTCGGTAGTCGCCGGATCCTGGCAATTGTAGTTGTCGTCATTGCCCTGCAGATTGGCCTCGGTCTCATCTGGAAGAGCCCGGCTTCGGCCCTTGCAGCGTACTTTCTCCCGGCGACGGTTGTTTGGCCCTCCCTTCAACTGTGGTGTGGGCTACCGCGCACAGCTGCCATTAAGATCACGGCCAGCTATGTTGGCGTCCAATTCGCGATCCTCGTGGCGGCTACGGCAATCTACATGTGGTCTCGGAGCTAACGGTTCCGCCTGACTCTCGCTGGGAGCGGGTCGAGATCGATAAAGTGCCCTCGGCCTTGAGTCATCACCGCTGCGCGGGCGTGCTACGACCCGCTCAGGCTTGTCGTTAGATCGCTGCGGACAAGGAGCGTCCTCCGTGAAGAAAGTGCTGACTCTTGCTGTCATGTGCGTTCTTGGCCTGTTCGCGTATACCCGTCATCACGAGCATCCGGCGGACGCGCGACATCCCAATCCGCCCGGAGCGCCCCCGACACCCCTGTACACGCCGGGCATTCCAGCCGCCCCACCGGCCGCCGAGTACTCTTGTGACGGGCGCACCTACTGCTCGCAGATGACCTCCTGCGATGAGGCCAAGTACTTCCTAGCTCACTGCCCGGGCGTGAAGATGGATGGAGACGGCGACGGCATCCCATGCGAGCGGCAGTGGTGCGGGGGCAGCTAGCAACAATCTAACAATCGCTTGGAGCGGGTCGTGACCGACAAAGGGCACTCGTCCTTGACTCATCTTCGCTCTGCAAGCGTGCTGCGACGCGCTCAAGCTTCTCGTTAACTGCGCGAGATATCGCCGAAGGTAGCCATGGGCGCGTGGGGATCCGGCCTGTTCGACGACGACACCGCCCTCGATGCGGTAGATGAACTCGTGGCTGCGGACGCGCCGGCGCCCTTCCTGAGAGGCGCTCTGGAGGCAGCAGTTCGCGCAACTTACCTTGAGTACGCTGAGGCGCAACGCTGCATCGCCTCGGCCGCTGCGATTGATATTCTCGTTAATGGTACGAGCTACGGAGACGGTCTTGATGAGCTTTATGACTGGGCGAAGCGGCATGAGCGAATCGATACGGGTCCCCTACAGCCCCTCGTCGCCGCGGCCCTAGGCCGAGTTCTCTCTGATGGGAGCGAATTGAATGAGCTGTGGGCTGAGAATATCTCGGAGTACCCGACTTGGCGTGCCAACGTGGAGGCGCTGATCGCGCGTATCGGCAGCTAACTATCGCTTGGAGCCGGTCGTGGTCGATAAAGCGCTCTCGGCCTCGGGTCATGGCCGCTGCGCGGTCGCGCTGAGACCTGCTCAAGCGTGCCCGTAGAGGGTGGCCCTTTGGATGAGCGCCCATCGTTCTTCGCGACCTTCTGGGCCTACTCGCTACTCGGCCCCTTCATTGGTAGTGCCGCGTATCTCGCCTTCATCGCTTCCGGCGGCGTTCTCTCCGGCGAATTCGAGGCCGGTCCATCCTCCTTCCTAAGGGCGATACTCGACGGAGCGGAGCCAATTGGCTTCGTGTACTGCCTCGGTCTTCTCCGTGCATCGCTCTGCGCCGCAGCCTCTTGCTTCGCGACGAAGGGCATTCCCGAGATTCGCGCTCATCCGATGGCGCGTGGCGCCGTTGCGGCGTCGCTTGCCGGGGTTGGAGCCGCGGTGCGACCGGCCGCGCTCGACGGCGGCTACCGGCCACTCCTAAGCACGCTGATCGCGGCGCCGGAGTTCGCTGGGATCGGCGCCGTCGCCGCCCGCGTGGTGGCGTATCTTGTGCCTCCGATACATGATCGACCTGCCTTCTGACTGCCGGTTGGGGCGGGTGATCGACACGGTGCTCTCGCCGCTGCCGGGGCGGTCGCGACGCCTCGCTGGCTGAGGCGCCCCGCAGAAGGGTGGGCGCTGGAAGGGGGGAATCGTGGCAGTCACGCGCATGGACAACGTGGGCATCGTGGTGGCCGACCTCGACGCGGCCATTCGGTTCTTTGCCGAACTCGGCCTCACGCTCGAGGGCCGCATGCCCATCGAGGGCGAGTGGGCCGGCCGCGTCACCGGAGTGCGCGGCCAGCGCGTCGAGATCGCCATGATGCGCACGCCCGACGGCCACGGGCGCCTCGAGCTGTCGCGCTTCATCGCGCCCGCGCTCGCCTCCGACCACCGCACCGCGCCCGTCAATTCGCTGGGATACCTGCGCGTGATGTTCACCGTGGACGACATCGACGACACGGTCGCGAGGCTCGGCCGGCTCGGTGCGACGGTCGTCGACTCAGTGGTCGATTACCAGGACATCTACCGCCTCTGCTACATCCGCGGTCCCGAGGGGATTCTCATCGGGCTCGCCCAGCAGCTCGGCGAGCGCGGGTCCCGCCAGGATCCGATGGAGCAGAGTCGCTGAGGGCGCAGACAATGGCATCCGGCACCCCAGGTCGGCGCGCGCTCTGCCAACGGGTTAAGCCTGCGAGCGGGCGGTGCCGACGCCGGCCGCCCGTCGGCGGCGAGCGCCGCGCGTGGCGGTCGGTCCTCGGTGATCGGTCGACCGCTCCGGACTCTGCGCGCCTCGCGGAGGCGTCGTGCTGAGGGGCAAGCGCTGGGCGCTCGTGGCGATGTTCGGCGGCCCGCTCCTCAGCATGACGGCCTACCTGCTGTGGATCTGGCCGCGGCCGCGCAGCGCCTCGGTGATCGCGGAACTCCTGCCCTACGCGGTGTGCCTGCTGACCGGGCTGCCATTCGCGTGGATCGCGAGCGCCGGCCGGCGCCGCGCGCTGTGGCTGCTCGCCTACCTCGCCGGCGGCTTCATGGCGCTCTGGATCCAGGCACTTGCGGTCCTGTGCGGCGTGCGCAACGTCTGCCTGTAAGTCTCCGGGCTCCGTGGACGGTTGCACCGGACCTCCGGTGGCCGCTACGTGGCCAAGGCCAGCTGACGCGTCGCAGCACGCCGGCGGCTGTCTGCCGCGCGGGCACCGCGACTATGATGCGCTCCGGCGCCGGTCCGGGTTAGCGCTCGCCCGGCGCACCACGCCCGCTCGCCGGAGGCACTGCATGTCGATCCCCCACCCCCGTTCCGCTTCCCTGCGCCGCGCCGCGAGCGCGACGGTTACGTTCGCGGCGTTACTGCTCGCGCTGCCATCAGCGGCGCAGCGCGCGCCCGCGGCCGGAACCGGCGGCTGCCCGCTGTCGGCCGCGCGCGTCGGCGTGTCCGCGCGCGGCGCGGTCGCCGTGAACGGCACGATCGTGCCGATCGAGCACCTCGCCGAGTCGCTGCGCGCGCTGCGGCCGCGGCCGACCGAGATCTGCTACTTCCGCGAGAAGCCGGCCGGCGCCCCGCCGGCATCCGTGCGGACGATCATCGACGCCATCGCCTCGCTGAAGTGGCCGATCTCGTTCTACGCCGACGCCGCGTTCACGACGCGTGCGACGACGCCCTAGCCCGCAGCCGGCGGCACGAACTCCCCGTCCTCCACTTGCGCGCGCCCCGGAGCCCCATGAAGACTCCCGTCGTCCTCGCCCTGTGCCTCGCCGCCGGCGCCTGCGGCACGACCCCGGTGCGGCCGCCGCCCGCCTGCTTCCACCGCGCCGAGGCCGTGGAGAAGGAGGTCGGCTACTGCCAGGCGCTGCGTGCCGGCAACCGCCTGTATGTGTCCGGCACGGCCGGGCGCGGCGAGATGCGCCCGGCCGTGCAGTCGGTCTACGAG
>JAFEDP010000153.1 GCA_018241545.1 Pseudomonadota bacterium | reverse complement strand
TGGCGCACGGTCCATCCGCCGCCGGGAGCGCTGGCGTCCGGCCAGTAGAGTCGCGTGCCAGGCCGTCCGCGCCCGCCGCGACCATCGGGGCGGCACGCCGCTCACCGTCACCCGACCTCGCCGGAACCCGGCGGCGCGGGTTCGGCGACCGCTGCCCGTGCCGCCTAGCGGGGCCGCTCGATCCAGTGCTGGATCAGCAGGAACAGGCCAGTGAGCAGGATCAGCTTGAGTACCACCAGGGAGACGAGGTGGCGGCGGATGAAGCGTGCGGCGGGGTCGCGCGCGAGGTGACCGGCCGCGGGCGGAGGTTGCTCCGGCGCCGGTGGGGGGACGTGCGACACCGGGCTCAGCTCCCGGCGCTCGCGTGCCGCAGCTGATAGCGCGCCAGCTGCACGTCGTAGAGCGCGTTGTCACGGTTGGTGAGCGCACCGACGCGCAGCGACTCCGCGTCGAGCACCAGCGTGTTGGTCCCGAGCCCGCTGGCGTAGAGCTCGCGTGCGCTGCGCAGATTCTCCTCCGCCTGGTCCACCGCGGTCGACGCGGCCCGCACGCGTGCGCGCGCCTCCTCGAGCGCCAGGGCGGCCGACTCGACCTCGAGGGCGATCGCCGAGCGCGCGTCCTCGAGCTCGTGCGCGGCCGCCCGCGCGCGGTGGCGCAGCGCCGCGGCCCGTGCAGCCGTCTGCCCGGAGTCGAACAGCCGCCACTCGAACCCGATCCCCACCATGCCGACGTTCTGGCGGTCGAGGATCTGGTTATCGAAGTGCTGATAGCCGGCCCGGAGGGCCACCTGCGGCCAGTACAGCGCGCGCTCCGCCTGTGCGCCGCGCTCGAGTGCCGCGCCGCTCTCAGACAGGGCCTCGAGTTCCGGCCGCCGGCCGAGCGCCTGGGCGGTCAGCGCCGCCACGTCGGCCGCCGAACCCGTCGCCGCCTCGTCGCGGGGCTCCTCCAGGTCCGGGATCCGGTCGAGCGGCTGACCGACCTGGCGGTTGTACGCCGCGGTTGCGATCCGCACCGCGTTCGCGGCACGGATCTGCAGCTGGCGGGCGTTGGCGAGCGCGACCTCGGCGGCGAGCAGGTCGGTGCGCGGCACCGCCTCCTTCTCGTACATCACCCGTACCGCGGCCGCGTGCGCCTCGAGCGATGCGAAGCTCGAGTCGGCGACCTCGAGTGCCCGTCGCGACCGCAGTACGCCGAGGTAGGTCTCGACGACGGCCAGCTCCAGGTCCGCCGCCGCCCGCCGCACCTGGGCGGCCGCCGCGCGCGACTCGCCTCTGGCTGCCGCGATGCTTCCGGACAGCCGGCCGGCCGTGAACAGCGGCATCGATACCTCCGCCGAGCCGAGCCCCAGCGTGTCGTTGCGCCAGATCTTGGGAGAGCGGAACTCCCCGGCCGGCGTCTGGATGTCGAGCAGCGGAGACTGGTCGAGCTTCGCGTAGCTGCCCGTCAGCCTCAGCACCGGCCAGCGCTGCCGTGCGGCGGCCGCACTGGAGGCGTCCGCGGCCGAGGATTCGCTCTGCGCCGCGGCAAAGGAGGCGTTCGATTCCCGGGCCATGCGCCAGGCATCGGAGATGGTCTCGGCCCCGGCGCTGCCGCCGCACGCGGCGAGCGCCATGAGCACCGTGCCGACCAGCCTCATTCGACTCATGGTGGTGCCTCCGCGACCCGTCAGTGGGACCTGCCCTTCAGCGACATGATGCCGGCGGCCTTGAGCACGTACGTCTCGTAGACCGGAGTCAGCGAGCCGGTGCGGATCTTGCGCAGGAAGTACTTCTCGAACGCCAGCTTGGCGAGGTGCACCCACTTGCCCTTCTTCGACCACGTGAGGTTGCGGGGCGGGATCTGAGGCAGCGCGACGAATGCCGCCCCGGTGTCGCCGAAGTCGGCAAGGCAGATGGCGTTCCAGGTCGCCTCCGCCGTCGCCGGCTGGCCGGCGAGATCGGCGGCGATGTTCGCGGCGACCGCCGAGACCATCGACTCGATCATGTAGCCGGTCTTGGGCGTGCCGGTCGGGACCGGCGTCGGCTCGACCGGTGGAATCGCGACGCACACGCCGACGGAGTAGATGTTCCGGTACTTGGGGTTGCGCTGGTGCTTGTCGACCAGCACGAAGCCCCGCGGATTGCACAGGCCCGGCACGGCGGCCACGGCGTCGACGCCCTTGAACGCCGGCAGCACCATGCTGAACGCGAACGGCAGCCTGTGCTCCTTCTTGGGCTGCCCGGCCTCGTCCATCTCCTGCACCGTCATCTCGTTCGGCGCCACGTTGGTGATCTTCGCGTTCGTGATCCACTTGATGTGGCGCTCGCGCAGCTCCGACTCCATCAGTCCCTTGCTGTCGCCGACCCCGCCGAGGCCCATGTGTCCGATGTAGGGTTCGCTCGTCACGTAGGTCATCGGGACGCGGTCGCGGATCTTGCGCTTGCGAAGGTCCGCGTCGATGATCATCGCCGTCTCGTACGCCGGCCCGAAGCAGCTGGCCGCGGCCGCGGCGCCGACGATGATCGGACCGGGGTTCTTGAGGAACTCCTGGTAGCGTGTCCAGCCCTGCAGCGCGTGGTCCTGGGTGCACACCGACTCGGTGCAGCCGGCGGGGCCGAGCCCCGGCACCTCGTCGAAGGCGAGCTTCGGGCCGGTGGCGATCACCAGCGTGTCGTACTCGACGACGCGGCCGCCATCGACGGTGACGCTCGACTTCTCGGCGTCGATCGCCGTGACGGTGCCGACGATCCACTCGATGCCCTTGCGCTCAAGGGGCTCCTTCATCTCGACGCGGATCTGGTCGGCCGTGCGCCAGCCCACCAGCAGCCACGGGTTCGAGGGCGTGAACTCGTAGTAGGAGCGGGCACCGATCAGGGTGATGCGGTGGGCCTTGGACAGGCGCTTGCGGATCTCGAAGGCGGCCGGGATGCCGCCGAGGCCCGCACCGACGATGACGACGTGTGACATGGATTCCCCTCTATGCGCGGGCCTGGCGGGCGCGCGTCCGTTGGATGTAGCCGTAGTACAGGACCGGGATCAGCAGCAGCGTGAGCACCGTCGAGACCAGGATGCCGAAGATCAGCGAGATCGCGAGGCCGTTGAAGATCGGATCGTCCAGGATGAAGAACGCTCCGGTCATCGCCGCGAGTGCCGTCAGCGCGATCGGCCGGGCGCGGATCGCGGACGCCGCGACCACGGCCTGCGCGAGCGGCTTGCCGGCGGCGATCTCGGCGTTGATGAAGTCGACGAGCAGGATCGAGTTGCGCACGATGATGCCGGCGAGCGCGATCATCCCGATCATCGACGTCGCGGTGAACTGCGCGCCGAGCAGCGCGTGGCCGGGCATCACGCCGATGATGGTCAGCGGGATCGGCGCCATGATGATGAGCGGCACGCCGTACGAGCCGAACTGGGCAACCACCAGCAGGTAGATCAGCACCAGGCCGACCGAGTAGGCGAGGCCCATGTCGCGGAAGGTCTCGTAGGTGATGGTCCACTCGCCGTCCCAGCGCACGCTGAATTCATTCGGGTTGTCGGGAGCGCCGACGTAGCGCTGCGTGACTCGGACGCCATCGGGCGGCTGCCGGTCGAGCGCGCCGACGATCCGGAACATCCCGTACAGCGGGCTGTCGAGGCGTCCGGCCATGTCACCGGTCACGAACGTCACCGGCAGCAGGTCCTTGTGATAGACGGCGCCATCCCAGGGGCGCTCGGAGACGGAGGCCACCTCCGAGACCGGCACCAGGGCGCCGCCGTCGGCGCGCACCGGCAGTGCCAGAGCCGCGTCCAGCGTGGCGCGTTCGGCGACCGGCAGCTCGAGGCGGACCGCGATCGGGTCGCGCTCCAGTCCCGCGTGGATGAAGGTGGCGGTCTCGCCGTCGAGCCCGGCGGCCAGGGTCTCGGCGACATCGGCCTGGTGCACCCCGAGCAGTGCCGCCCGGCTGCGGTCGACGTCCACGACGGCGCGCACGGATCCCGGGGCGGTCAGGGTGTCGTCGGTATCGACGATGTCCGGCGTCGCGTCGAAGACGCCGCGGATCGCCCGGGCGATGGCGACCTGGCGCTCGTGGACCGGGCCGTACACCTCGGCCACCAGCGGCGCCTGCACCGGCGGTCCGGGCGGCACCTCGACGACCTGGACCGAGCGTGCGCCGAGTCGCTTGCCCTCGGCCGCGAGCAGCGGCCGGATGGCGAGCGCGATGTCGTGGCTCTTGCGCTTGCGGGCGTGCTTGTCGACGAGGTTCACCTGCAGGTCACCCTGCGTCGCATCCCGGCGCAGGTAGTACTGGCGCACGAGGCCGTTGAAGTTGATCGGCGCGGCAGTGCCCGCGTAGGCCTGCCAGTCCGTGACCTCCGGAACCTGCCGAACGATGTCCGCCAGCGCATTCAGCACCCGCGCGGTTCGCTCGACCGGCGTACCTTCCGGCATGTTGACGACGACCTGGAACTCGGACTTGTTATCGAACGGCAGCATCTTCAGCACGACCAGCTGCACCACGACGAGCAGCACCGCGACCCCGATCGCACCTGCGGTCCAGCCGTACAGGCGGTGGCGGCGACGACGGGCATCGGCCGACTCGAGGTACGGCGCCATCAGCCGCTGGAACCACCGGTGCAGCCGGCTTTCGGCGGCGACCTCGGCGTGCTCGAAGTGCGCCTTGCCGAAGAGCTTGCGGCACAACCACGGGGTGAATACCAGCGCGACGCCCAGCGACAGCACCATGCCCATGCTGGCGTTGATGGGGATCGGGCTCATGTACGGGCCCATCAGGCCGGACACGAACGCCATCGGCAGCAGCGCGGCGATCACGGTGAAGGTCGCGAGGATGGTCGGGCCGCCCACCTCGTCGACCGCGCGTGGGATGACCTCGCGTATCGGCGCCCGGTCGATCGACAGGTGGCGGTGCACGTTCTCGACCACCACGATCGCGTCGTCCACCAGGATGCCGATCGAGAAGATCAGGGCGAACAGCGAGACGCGGTTGATCGTGAAGCCCCATGCCCAGGAGGCGAACAGCGTGGCGGCCAGCGTCACGAACACCGCCGCGCCGACGACGATGGCCTCGCGCCGGCCGACGGCCAGCAGCACGAGTACGACCACCGAGGTCGTCGCGAACACCAGCTTCTCGATGAGCTTCTTCGCCTTGTCGTTGGCGGTCACCCCGTAATTGCGGGTGACCGTCACCTGGACGGATGCCGGGATCGTGACGCCCTTGAGCGCGTCGACGCGGCGGATGACCTCGGTGGCGACGTCGATCGCGTTGGTGCCCGGCTTCTTGGAGATCGCGAGCGTCACGGCCGGGGCGCGGTCGACCGTGGCGAGGCCGCGCTCCGTGGCCCGGGGACCGGTGCCGAACCACGCGTAGTGGTCCGGCGTGCGGGGCAGGTCGGTGACGGTGGCGACGTCGTCGAGGTAGATCGGCTTGCCGTCGTGCGCCGAGACGATCAGGCCGCCGACGTCGTCGCGGCTCGCGAGGAAGCTGCCGGCGTCGACGGGCTCGAGGCGGTCGCCGGCGATCACGGCGCCGGCCTGGCGCACGACGTTCGCCGCCTGCAGCGCGCGCGCGACGTCGCCGACCGTGAGTCCCGCGCCAGCGAGGCGTGAGGGGCTGAGCTCGACGTGCACGGCGGGCTCGCTGTCGCCGACAACGTCGATGTTGCGCGTGCCGGGGACCCGCTTGATGTCGGCCTGGATGGCGCGCGCCACCTTGCCGAGCTCGTCACCGCCGAGCCCGGTATCCTGCGACCACAACGTCAGGGTGACGACGGGCACGTCGTCGATGCCCTTCGGCTTGATGAGCGGCTGCAGGATGCCGGCGCCGGGCGGGCGCCAGTCCTGGTTCGAGTACACGGCGTTGTAGAGGCGCACGATCGCGTCGTTGCGCGAGACGCCGACCTGGTACTGGACGGTGACGACGGCAAGGCCGGGCCGGGACACCGAGTAGATGTGCTTGACGCCGGCGATCTCGCCGAGGACCTTCTCCATGGGCGTGGAGACCAGGTTCTCGACCTGCTCGGCGCTGGCGCCCGGGAACGGGATCAGGATGTTCGCGAAGGTGACGTCGATCTGGGGTTCTTCTTCGCGCGGCGTGATCATCACGGCGAATACGCCGGCGAGGAGCGCCGTCAGCGCCAGCAGCGGCGTCAGCTGGTTCTCGAGGAAGAACCGCGCGATCCGGCCGCTGATCCCGAGCCGCTCGCTCATGGCGCGGCCGCCGGAGCCGCGCGACGGGCCGCGGCGGCGACCGGGTCGGTGGCCACCCGTTCACCGGCGGCAAGGCCCGCGAGGATCTCGACGCGGTCGCCGAAGCGGTGCCCGGTCCGGAGATAGCGCAGTTCGGTCGTGCCGGTCTTGTCGTTGACCACGTAGATCCCCGTGACCTCGCTGCGCCGGACCAGCGCCGATACCGGCACCAGCAGCCGCTCCGTCTCGCCGACGACAAGGCCGACCTTGATGTACATGCCCGGGGAGAGCTCCGCCGCGTTCGGCGGCAGGTCGACGCGCGCCCGGAAGGTGCTCGACGGCGCCGCTGCCTCGGGGAAGATCGTGATCTTCGTCGCCTCGACGCGGTGGTCGCCGGTGTAGATCGCAGCCTTGCCGATGCGGCGGACGGCGCCGACGATGGTCTGCGGCACGTTGAGGCTCACGCGCAGGTCGCGCAGCGAGAGGCCGGCGATGAGCGGCCGGCCCGGGGTCACGAGTTCGCCGACCTCGACGAGCCGCTTGGTCACGACGCCGGCGTAGGGGGCGGTGATCTCCGTGTAGCCGACGCCCTCGCGCGCGCTGGACAGGCCGGCCTCGGCGGCGGTCAGGCGCGCCGTGGCCGATTCGCGATTCGCGAGCGCCTGGTCGTACTGCGCCTTCGAGACCACCTTGCGCTGGTACATGTCGGCAACGCGCCCGGAGTTCGTCTGCGCCGCGGCGGCGCGCGCGCGCGCCCCGACCAGTGCAGCCTCG
>JAFEDP010000152.1 GCA_018241545.1 Pseudomonadota bacterium | reverse complement strand
CCGGCGGCTCGAACGCGGCGAGCGCCGCGAGCGCGCCGCCGCCGGCGAGGGCCGCCAGGCAGCGATCGCTGTTCGCCGGGCCCATGCCGGGCAGCAGCTGCAGCACGCGAAACCCGGCGATCCGGTTGCGCGGGTTGTCGGCGAAGCGCAGCACCGCCAGCAGGTCCTTGACGTGCGCCGCCTCCAGGAACTTGAGACCGCCGTACTTCACGTACGGGATGTTGCGGCGGGTGAGCTCGACCTCGAGGAAGTCGCTGTGGTGGCTCGAGCGGAACAGTACCGCCTGGCGCCGCAGCACAACCCCGGCCTCGCGCGCGCGCAGCACCTCCCCGACCACGTAGTCCGCCTGACCGCGGTCGTCGGCGACCGTGACCAGCTGCGGGCGCGCGCCGCCGCCGCGCCGCGCGTGCAGCTCCTTGCGGTGCTGGCGTCGCGCCTCGCCGATCAGCGCGTTGGCGGCGTCCAGGATCGGCTGGGTCGAGCGGTAGTTCTCGGTCAGCGCCACCACGCGCGCGGGCGGCGTGAACTGGCCGGGGAAGTCGAGGATGTTGTCGACGGTCGCGGCGCGGAACGAGTAGATCGACTGCGCGTCGTCGCCGACCACCGCGAGCCCGGCGCCGTCGGGCTTGAGCGCGCGCAGGATCTCGGCCTGCAGCCGGTTGGTGTCCTGGTACTCGTCGACGAGCACGTGATCGAACAGCGCGCCCACCTGCGCCGCCAGCGCCGGCTCGCCCACGAGCGCGTGCCAGTACAGCAGCAGGTCGTCGTAGTCGAGCACCGCCTGCGCCTGCTTGCGCTCGACGTAGGCCCGGAACAGCCGGTTGAGGTCGGCCTCGAACTCGGCGCACCACGGCCAGTGCTCGGCGAGCGTGTCCTTGAGCGGCTTCAGCGTGTTGACCCGGTGCGAGTAGATCGCGAGGCACGTGTCCTTGCGGGGCAGGCGCTTGTCGCGCGCCGAGAGCCCGAGCTCGTGGCGCACGACGTCGAGCAGGTCCGCGCTGTCGCCGCGGTCGAGCACGCTGAACGACGGGTCGAGCCCGAGTTCGCGCGCGTGCACCCGCAGCAGCCGGTTCGCGATCGAGTGGAACGTGCCGGACCAGGGCAGGCGCGCCGCCCGGGCGCCGCTGCGCGTGGCGGCGACGATGCGCTCGGCGCGGCGCGTCATCTCCTCGGCGGCGCGACGGGTGAAGGTCAGGAGCAGGATGCGCGCCGGGTCGACCCCCGCGGTGACGAGGTGCGCCACGCGGTGCGCGAGCGTGTTGGTCTTGCCGGTGCCGGCCCCGGCGATGACCAGCAGCGGCCCGGCCACGAAGCGCCCGCCGGCGTCGTGCGCGCCGTAGCCGGCGGCCTCGGCCTGCTCGGGGTTCAGCGCGGCGACGGGGTCGGCAGCCATGCGGCGATTATCGGACGCGACTGTATGTTTATCCAGACCCGGCGCCGGGTCGCGCGGCGCGGCTGCTACACTTCGGCGCCGCGGCCGGGGGGGCGCGTGGCGGGGAGCGGGCGATGGATCGGCTCAGCATCGGTGGCTTCCTGGCCCGCTTCGCGGCGGCCGCGGTGCTGGTCGCGGTCACCTACAACCCCACCAGCCACTCGTACCTGCACTGGCTCGCCGGCTCGTTCCCGCACGTCGAGCCGCTGCAGGCGATCGCGGGCCTGCTGCTGATCGGCGGCTGGGCGTTCTTCGCGCACGCGACCTGGCGTGCGCTCGGACCCTTCGGCATCGGCCTCGGCGCGGCGCTGTGCGCCTCGTTCGTCTGGCTGATCGTCTCGAAGGGCTGGCTGCGTCTCGAGGGCGGCACACTCGGCTGGATCGCCGACGCGACGCTCGCCTTGCTGCTCGCGATCGGCGTCTCCTGGTCGCTCGTCGAGCGGCGCGTGACCGGGCAGGTCGTCGTCGACGAGGGCGAGCGCCACTGAGTCCTCACCGGAGATCCGTGCCATGCCGCAGCCGAAGCACCTGACGGGCCTCGCCATCGAGCCGGCGCCGCGCGCGGCGCTCGAGCCCGACATGCAGAAGTACTTCGCGGTCTGCGAGCAGAAGCTCGGCTTCGTGCCCAACGTGCTCAGCGCCTACAGCTTCGACGCGGTGAAGCTGCGCGCCTTCGTGAACCTCTACAACGACCTGATGCTGGCCGAGTCGGGCCTGTCGAAGCTCGAACGCGAGATGATCGCCGTGGTGGTGTCCTCGGCCAACCGCTGCTACTACTGCCTGACCGCGCACGGCGCCGCCGTCCGCCAGCTGAGCGGCGATCCCGAGCTCGGCGAGATGCTGGTGATGAACTGGCGCACCGCGCCGCTGCCGGCCCGGCAGCGGGCGCTGCTCGAGTTCGCGCACCGGCTCACCGTGGCGCCGGCCGAGGTCGGCGAGGCGGAGCGTGCGCAGCTGCGCGAGGCCGGCTGGTCGGAGCGCGACATCTGGGACGCGGCCAGCGTCGCCGGCTTCTTCAACTTCACGAACCGGGTCGCGACCGCGACCGACATGATGCCGAACCGCGAGTACCACGCTCAGGCGCGCTGAGACGGCGCTCAGGCGGCGAGCGGAGCGTGCGCCTCGATCCAGCGGCGCCCGTCGCGAGACTCGCTGAAGACGTCCCCGCCGGCCGCCGCCAGCCGCTCGCGCAGCGCGAGCCGCTCCCAGGCGGAGGTCTCCTCCGGCGCCGTCGCTGGATCGCTGCCGTCGGCCGCGATCGTCACGGTCACGCGCTCGCAGTCGGCGCGGCAGTCGACGACGACGTTCGCCGCGTCGCCGGCGCGCGCCAGGTCCGTGAGCGCGAACTGCACCACGCGGTAGAAGGTCTCGGCGAGCTCCGGCGGGACCGCGTCCCAGGCGCGGCCCCCGTCGAAGCGCACGTCGACCCCGCTGGCGCGCCGGTAGGCGTCGACGTGGCCCGCGACCGTGGCCCGCAGCCCGAGGCTGCTCAGCGCCGGCGGGCGCAGCCGCACCGCCGTCGCGCGCACGAACTCGACCGACTCGACGAGCAGCCGCTGCAGACGCTCGGTCGTGGTGCGCGCCGCGCCGTCCGGGGCCTGCTGGCCGAGCGCCTCGAGCCCCCAGCGCACGGCCACCAGCTGCTGCGCGATCTCCTCGTGCAGCCAGCGCGACAGCTGCGCGCGGTTGGCCTCGTCGGCGCTGGCGAGCCGGGCGCTCAGCTCCCGCAGCCGCGCGTAGCGGGCGGCGATGGCCCGGTAGCGAATCTGCGTCTGGAGCAGCAGCGTCACGAGCCACACGACCGCGATGCTCACGAGCCGGTCGGTGAGGCGCAGCGTCCACGGCACGGGCGGGACCGCATCCGCGCACCAGGCGTCGGCCGCAAGGTCGAGCAGCGTCACGACGCCCGCCGTCACGAACAGCGCCCGGCGCGTGCCGACCAGCAGCGAGACGGCGACCGGCACGACGTAGACGAGGCCGTCCACGTAGCCGCGCGGCGTCGCCAGGTCGAGCGCAAAGGCGAGGCCCGCGCACGCCACCGTGGCGAGCGCGCCCGATGCCAGGCTCGGCGGGGTGGCAGGCGCGTCCGCTGCGCGAGACCGGTCCGGTGGATCGCTCATGGAGTCTCCGGGGCCCACCCGCGACCTTAAGTGAATCCTAAGTCTGCCGCCAGTGCGTGGTCCCGGCCCCGACGAGGGCCGCGCCGACGCCGCGCCGGCAGGCCTCAGGCAGTGGCGGCGTCCAGGACGCGACGGGCGGCGGCCGGCTCCCCGGCGCGCCGCAGCTGCTCCGCGAGCGCGGGCAGCAGCGCCGCCGTGTCGAATCCGGCGGACGTGTCCCACTGCAGCGTCGCCCCGCCGAGCGCAGTCGCGGCGGCCGACGGCTCGCGCAGCTCGGCCTCGACCTCGGCCAGCGCCTCGAGGTCGACGTGCCCGGGGTGGCGCGCACCGCCCGCCGCCCGCGCGCGATAGCGCTCCAGCAGCCGCTCGGGCTGCGCGCGGCACTCGACCTCGAGGACCGTCGCCCGCGCCGCCGCCACGGCGGCACCGAGGCGCCTGCGCTGCGGCTCGCGCAGGTTGCCCTCGACGAGGCAGGACGCGCCGGCGCCGAGCAGCCGCGCCGACTCCTCGAGCAGCAGGTCCCAGGCGAGCGCGCTGACGCGCCGCGACCAGGCACGGTCGGCGTGGCCGAGGTGGTCGAACACGCGCTCCTTGTAGGCGTCCTTGGCGAGCAGCGGCCAGCCGCTCGCACGCGCGATGCGCGTGGCGAGCGTCGACTTGCCGGTGCACGGCGGGCCGCTGATCACGAGGCAGACCGGCATGCGCGCGAGTCTACCGGCCGCGCCGCGCGCCGTGGGATCATCCGCCGATGAACGAGTCCTCCAGCCGCCGCTACACCGGCCGCGTCGTCACCCTCGACGTCGAGGACGTGGTGCTGCCGAACGGGCACGTGGCGCGCCTCGAGATCGTCGGCCATCCGGGCGGCGCGGCGGTCGTCGCGCTCAACGAGGCGGGCGAGGTCTGCCTGCTGCACCAGTACCGCCACGCCGCCGGCGGCTGGCTGTGGGAGGTCCCGGCCGGCAAGCTCGACGGCAAGAGCCCCGATGCCACCGCGCGCGCGGAACTGGCCGAGGAGGCCGGCATGGTCGCGCGCGACTGGCTCGCGCTCGGCCACGTGGTGAGCTCGCCGGGCGTGTTCCGCGAGGTCGTGCACCTCTACCTGGCGCGCGGCCTGACGCCGGTGCCGGCGGCACCCGAGCGCGAGGAGGTCTTCGAGGTCCGCTGGGTGCCGCTCGCGCAGGCGGTGGCACGCGCGCTCGACGGCGACATCGTCGACGCCAAGTCGGTGGTCGCGCTGCTGCGCGCCGCGGCGCAGGTCGCGCGCGGCTGAGCGCGCGGCGGACGGATTACGTTCAATCGCCTCACAGACGGCTTTCGGGGAATTACCTACGACCGGCTGTGAAGCGCGTCACAGATCGGCCCCGGAGCAGTCCGTATCGTACCGTCGCAGGGTGGAGACAGAGAGGTCCGCGGCCGATACCGGCCCTGCGGACAGCGAGATTTGGTGTGGTAGACACGATCAAAATGAAGCGTCCGATTTTCGCGGACACCGGTGAAGGGCTCGGGCAGGGCGTGACCGGCCGGGTCGACCACGACGACCGCGGCAACGCGGTGTGGCACTGGGCGCAGGGCACCGTGGCCGATCAGCTCGACACCGGCCGGCTCGCGATCGTCGACGACGCGAGCCCGCGCCCGATCGACAACGCGCGCCTGAACAAGGGTGCCGTGAAGAGCGGCTACAACCCGTACGAGAGCGGCCTGATCGAGAAGAAGAAGGCCGCCAAGAAGCGCGTGGACCTGCGCGAGCTGTCGCGCTGGATCGAGACCCGCAAGCAGCGCGGCGAGAGCACGCGCTGAGTCCGCCGGCTCAGGCGGCCTCGATGGCGCTCAGCTTGGCGGCGTCCCCGAGCCGGTAGAAGCGCCGCAGCTCACCGAGCATCTCGCGCACGCGCGCCTGCCGGCGCCGCAGGAAGCGGTCCTCGAGCCGGCGGCAGAAGCGCGCCGCGTAGTGGTTCGCCTCCAGGTAGATGCGCCGCAGCGCCCCGTCCAGGTCGTCGCGGAACCGCACGCGCTCAAACAGCAGCGCGTGCAGGCCGCGCACCAGCGTGCCGCCGCGCTGGCTGCCGGCCAGCAGCACCGTGGTCGCGTACTTGTCCACCTCCGCCTGCATCTCGAGCCCCAGCAGCGACACCGAGCGCCCGCGCGCGGCGCTCCAGGCGACGCAGTTGAAGTGGCTGACGCCCTCGAGCGCCGTGCAGAAGTCCTCGAGGTTGTCGTCGTCGAGCCGCGCGAGCGGCGCGCTCGCCGCGAGCCGCGCCAGCAGCTGCGGGTCGAGGAACAGGCCGAGGTCGAGCGTCGCGCCGTCCTCGGCGACCACCAGCGCCTCGGGCGTGCGCGAGGCCGCGCTCGGCGCGTGCCAGCGCGACAGCTGCTCGCGGTCGGTGATCAGGAAGTCGCAGACGTCCTCGGCGACGCCGGCGTCGTTGATGTGGGCGAGCAGCGCCTGCAGCTCGCGCAGCAGCACCGCTCAGTGGCTCCAGCGGACCCGCGCCGCCGCCGCCGGCTCGAGCCCGAGCGCGCGCAGCCGGCCCGCGGCGCGCTCGCTGCCGGTCTTGATCCAGAGCTCATACAGCCGCAGCAGGTCGTCGTGGCACGGCGGGCGCGCCGCGTCGGCGATCTCGTTCAGCGCGTCGACGAGCTCGCGGAACTTGACCGCGAGCTCGTGGAACACCGCGCCGATGGTGCGGCCGCGCGGCGCGGCGCGCGCCGAGTCGGCCAGCGAGCCGTAGGCCCGCCCGCCCATCGCGATGTGGTAGTCGACGTCGACGAGCTTGCGGGCGAAGCCGTGCGCGAAGAAGCCCGCCATGAACAGCGACACGTCGCCGAGGCGCTGCAGCGCGTGCTGGCGCTCGGCGAGCGTGCGCGCGCCGAGCGCCTCGGCCAGCATCAGCGCGAGCGGCTTCAGGCGCGGCCCCGCCGGCGTCTGCTCGAAGAACGCCTCGGCGCGCGAGAAGCTGGTCAGCACGTTGACCACGTAGTGCTCGGTGTGGCCGTCGAGCGCGAGCTGCTGCTTCGCCGCGGCGCCGTGCAGCGCGTCGCGGAAGAACTCCTCGAGACTGGCGACCTGCAAGACCGTGCCGTCCGACATCGTGCCTCCTCGCAAGCCTATCCGAAGGATCGTCAGGGTCAGCCCGAACTTGACACAGCGGCGCGCGCCTGAAAAGCGCCTGCGCACGCTTTGTGCGCTGGCAGCCGGCGTGCCCGAGTGCTGATGCGCCCGCGCGCGCAGCCGATGCGCGGCGCCGCGCGCCGGCGTGAACCGCGTCGCAGTTCGCGCGTGCGGCGCTTCACGACTCCAGCGGGTTCGTCGACGGCGCCCTTGCCTGCGACGGGGGAGCGGGGATGATGGCGCCCATGGCACCGATCAGCGCCACCGCACCGCCCTCGTTCCTGGA
>JAFEDP010000151.1 GCA_018241545.1 Pseudomonadota bacterium | reverse complement strand
GCCGTCCGGCGTCCAGCCGAGCGCCACGTCCGGACCCGGGTGGTAGGTCAGGCGCCGCGGCTCGCCGCCGGCCGCGGGCACCACGTAGACGTCGGTGTTGCCGTCGTAGGTCGCCGAGTAGGCGAGCAGCTGCCCGTCCGGGGAGAAGTGCGGCGCGCTGACGCTGCCCTGGGTCGTGAGCCGGCGCGGCGGCACGCCGCCGGTACGCGGCTGGATCCACAGGTCGCCGCCGTGGACGAACGCGAGCGCGTCGCGCGACAGGGCCGGCTGGCGCAGCAGCAGCGTCTCCCCGCCGTCGGCGAGCGCCGGCAGCGCGGCGAGCAGCAGCACGAGGCGCAGCGCGCAGCGCCGCACGTGGATCCATGGCATGGGAGCATCCCTCGGGTGGCCCGGCGCGCCGGGAGGCGCGCAATGTAGCAGCTTCGCGGGCGGCGGCGATCCACTTAAGCGGGCGTGGCTGCGCCGGTCGCTGGGCTATACTTTTGTGCGATGCGGCGCCGTCCCGCCGCGAGCCCCGGGTGACCGATGACCGCGACCATCGACGTGCGCAGCGACACCGTGACCCGGCCCGGGCCGGCGATGCTCGAGGCCATGATGCGCGCCGAGGTCGGCGACGACGTGTTCGGCGAGGACCCGACCGTGAACGCGCTGCAGGCGAAGGCGGCGGCGCTGTTCGGCAAGGCCGCCGCGCTGTTCTGCCCGAGCGGCACCATGACCAACCAGCTCGCCATCAAGCTGCACACGCAGCCCGGCGACGAGGTGCTGTGCGACCAGCTCGCGCACGTGTACCTGTACGAGGGCGGCGGCATCGCCTTCAACTCCGGCTGCTCGGTGCGCCTGCTCGCCGGCGACCGCGGCCGCTTCACCGCCACCCAGGTGGTCGAGAACCTCAACCGCCGCGAGGACGCCCACTACCCGCGCTCGCGCCTGGTGGCGGTCGAGAACACGGTGAACAAGGGGGGCGGGGCGTGCTGGGACCTCGCCGAGATCCGCCGCATCCGCGCCGCCTGCGACGCCCACGACCTCGCGCTGCACCTCGACGGCGCGCGGCTGTTCAACGCGCTCGTCGCCAAGGGCGAGGACGCGCGCGCCTACGGCGAGCTGTTCGACACGATCTCGATCTGCCTCTCCAAGGGCCTCGGCGCGCCCGTCGGGTCGCTGCTGCTCGGCTCGCGCGAGCACATCGCGCGCGCCCACCGGCTGCGCAAGGTGTTCGGCGGCGGCATGCGCCAGGCGGGGTACCTGGCGGCCGCCGGGCTGTACGCGCTCGAGCACCACGTGGCGCGCCTCGCCGACGACCACCGCAAGGCGCGCCACGTGGGCGCCGAGCTCGCGCGCCTGCCGTACGTCGCCGAGGTGCTGCCGGTCGAGACCAACATCGTGATCTTCCGGCTGCAGGGCAGCGTCGCCGAGGAGGCGCTGATGGCGCACCTGCGCGCGCACGGCGTCGCGGCGGTCACGATGGGGCCGCGACTCGTGCGCTTCGTGTTCCACCTCGACGTCAGCGACGCGCAGGTCGAGGCGCTGCTGGCCGCGGTACGCGCCTTCCGCGCCTGAGCGGCGCGCGCCGGTCCCGGCGCTCGTCGGATCGGTTACCCTGAGGCGGGGCCCGCCTGGCCCGGGGAGAGCCGATGTCGCAGATGAGCCGCCGCGAGGCCCTCGGCCTCGGAGCCCTGCTGGCCGTGCCCGGCGCCGCGCTCGGCGCGCCCGCCGCGCGGGCACCCTCGGCGCTCGAGCCGGACCTGGTGCTGCTGCACGCCAACGTGCTGACGATGGACGACGCGCAGCCGCGCGCCGAGGCGTTCGCGGTCCGCGACGGGCGCTTCGTTGCGGTCGGGCGCTCCGCCGACGTGCGCGCGCTCGCCACGCGCCGCACCGCCGTGGTCGACGCCGCGGGCCTGACCGTCACGCCCGGCTTCATCGACGCGCACTGCCACCCGGGCGAGGTCGAGGAGCTGTACGACGTCAACGCGGACCTGCGCAGCGTGCGCGAGATCCAGGACGCGCTGCGCGCGCGCGCCCGGGCGACGCCGCCCGGCGTCTGGATCCGGGCCTTCAAGTTCGACGACACCAAGCTCGCCGACGGGCGCACGCTGTCGCGACGCGACCTCGACGAGGCCGTGCCCGACCACCCGGTGCGCGTCGACCACCGCGGCGGCCACACCTCGTGGTTCAACAGCGAGGCCTTCCGGCTCGCCGGCATCACGCGCTCGACCCCGGACCCGCACGACGGCCGCTACTACCGCGACGCCGACGGCGAACTGCAGGGCGAGGTCGCCGAGAACGCCCGCGACGCGTTCGAGCGGGTGGGCCTCCGCGAGCAGTTCACGCCGGCCGAGGAGCGCGAGCGCGCGCGCAAGGCGATGGCGCACATGTCGCGCCTCCTGACCGCGGCGGGCCTCACCACCGTGCACGATGCGTTCGCCTCGAGCGACAAGATCCGCGCCTACCAGGACGCGTATGCGGCGGGCGAGCTGCTGCACCGCGCCTACATCCTGGTGGGCGGCGTCGGCCCCGACGCGCCCTACCCGAAGCTGCGCGACGCGGGCGTCTACACCGGCCTCGGCAACGAGCACGTGCGCATCGGGCCGGTGAAGTTCGTCGCCGACGGCTCGGCCTCCGAGCGCACGATGCGCATGAGCACGCCGTTCGTCGACCGGCCGGGCGACTACGGCATCCTGACGATGGACCAGGCGCAGATCCACGCGGCCGTCGAGGACGCGCACCGCCACGGCTGGCAGGTCGGCATCCACGCCAACGGCGACGTGGCGATCGACATGGTGCTGAACGCCTACGAGCGCGTGCAGCGCGAGTGGCCCCACCCCGACCGGCGGCACCGGATCGAGCACTGCTCGCTCGTAAATGCCGACCTCGTGCGCCGCATCCGCGACAGCGGCTCGATCCCGACGCCGTTCTGGACGTACGTCTACTACCACGGCGAGAAGTGGCGCGCCTACGGCGAGGAGAAGATGCGCTCGATGTTCGCGCACCGCTGGTTCCTCGACGCCGGGATCCGCGTGCCCGGCGCCTCGGACTACTCGCCCGGGCCGTTCGACCCGATGATGGCGCTGCAGAGCCTGGTCACGCGGCGCGACTACGCCGGTCGGGTGTGGGGCGCGAACCAGCGCGTCAGCGTCGCCGAGGCGCTGAGGATCGGCACCCTGCACGGCGCGTACGCCTCGTACGAGGAGCACGTCAAGGGCTCGATCACCGCCGGCAAGTACGCCGACTTCGTGGTCCTCGAGCAGGACCCGCACGTGGTCGACCCCGACCGGCTGAAGGACATCCGCGTGCTGCGCACGGTGGTCGGGGGGCGCACCGCCTACGAGCGCGCCTGAGCCCGCGGCGCGGCCGGCGCGCAGGAGGCGGCGCGGCGCGCCCGCTGCTGCCACGGGCCGGGATTGACGGTGAGGGCGCCGTCGCGCTCGAAGCGCAGCACGAGCGGATAGCGCCCCGGCACCGCGAACTCGCCCGGCGCGACCGGCTCGAGCGCGGTCGGCTCGCCGCTGCCGATCGCGTACACCGGCCGCGGTCCCGCGGCCTGCGCGCTCAGGCGCGCGCCCTGCGCTGCGATGCGCAGGCACGCCACCGCCGAGAACGGGTAGTCGCCGGCGTAGCGCGCGAGCTCGGCCGGTGGCGGCGACGGCGCGGCGCCGGTCGCCGGCAGCGCCGGCTGCTCGGGAACCGCCGCGAGGATCGCGTCCCACATCACCTCGCCCGCCAGCACGTCGAGGCCGAGCGCCTCGAACCCGCTCGGCGGCGGGTCGAGTTCGTCGGTCGAGGCCGCGAACAGCACGTCGCCGTCGAACTCGGTCGCGAACGGCTGGATCGCGCGCGCCATCGAGGTGTGCACGACCGCCGCGAGCCGCTGCAGCTGGGCCGGCCGCAGCCGGCGGTTGGTGACGATCAGGCTCAGCGTCGTATTGCCGCGCGGCTCGGCCGGCACCGCCGGCCACTCGCCGCGGCTGACGGCCGGGAAGCGCGCGAAGAGATCCGCAGTGCGCAGCTCCGCCGGCCAGCGCGGGTCGCGGTAGCAGGCGGCGACGCGTCCGTCGCGGGTGGTGACGACGCCGAGCGAATTGACGACCACGAACGCGGCGAGCCTCAGGTCGCCGAACTGACGGTAGGCAGCGCCCTGGCCCGAGTAGGCGTTGCAGCCGAACAGGCCGCCGTGGCGCGCCGAGCGGCCGGCGCCGTGCGCGCCGAGCGGGAACAGCCCCGGCCGCGCCGCGCGCAGCGCCGCCTGCGCCAGGCGCTTGTCCGGGTAGATCTCATTGAGGCGCCGGTCGCCCAGGTCGAACAGGATGGCGCCCGCGGCGTGGGCGATGTTGTCGAACCAGCCGCCGCGCCGGCCGTCGTCCTTGAGCGCGGTCGCGACTGCGGTGGTCGCCTCGAGTCCGTAGGCGGAGCCGCCGGCGAACACGACGGCGTCGTACTGCGTCTCGCCGGGGCGGGTCTCGTAGCCCTGGCGCATCAGGTCGAGGTTGGCCGTCACCGCGCCGCCGCCGCGCACGTCCACCGCGAGCGCGGCGCGCTGCGGGAAATAGAACACCGTGGTGCCGGTCGGCCCCTCTTCGTACTCGCCGGTGCCGACCCGGATCGCGTCCCAGTCGAAGCGCAGCAACCGCTCACCGGCGTTGACGACCGGCACGAGCGCAGACTGGTCCGCGGCCGCGGCACTGGGCGCGGCCGGCGTCGGGGCCGCAGTCGCCGTCCCGGTCGCGACGCACAGTACGAGCAGCAGGGCGAGGCGCAGGCGCGGCATGTCAGGCCTCCGGCCGCGGTGCGCGGCGTCGCCACCGCCGCGGTGGCCCGTCGATCCTACTGCGGCCGCGGGCGCCGGCGCCAACCGCCCGGCGTCAGCGGGCGCGTGCCGCCTCCACCTCGGCGGTGAGCGCGCGCAGTCGCGCGGCGTTGTCGCGCAGCGCACCCCGCAGCGCCGCTGCCTGCGCCCGCGCGACCGGCCAGCGGCCGGCCTCGGCGGCCTCGGTCACGCCCGGCAACGGCAGCGGGTCGTAGTTGGAGCGCTTGGCGTACACCAGGTGCCGGTACCACGGCCGCTGCGGCAGCCCGGCCGGCAGCGTCCAGCCGGCCTCGACCGCGAGCAGGCCCTGGTTGAGGCGGTCCGCGAGCGGCGGCGCCACCGCGCCGGCGGCGAGCGCGGTGCCGAGCGCACGGTTGAGGTCCGCACCCGCGCGCTCGAGCTCGGCGCTCGCGGCGCGCAGCCCGGCGACATCGAGGTGCCCGGCGAGCGGCGTGCGCGCGTCGAGCTCGTCGATGAACGCGCGCACCGTGCGCCCGTAGAGCGCGTAGTCGAACGGCAGCACGTCGGCATTGGCGAGGCGCAGCGCCGTCAGGCCCCAGAACCGGGTCATCAGCACGTGGTAGCGGAAGCCCGGATCGCCGAAGTGGTCCATCCAGTAGAAGTCGTCGTAGACCGAGTGGTAGATGCTCGGGTAGTAGTCCTCGCCGGCGAAGGTCGCGGTCATCGTCGGCCGCACCAGGAAGCTCAGGAACACGGTGTCGTCGGAGTTCCCCGGGATGCGGGTCTCGACGAGGTTCGAGTCGTCGACCGGCAGCGGGTTGCCGGCGGCGGCGCGGCGTGCGGCGACCGCCGCGCGCCAGGCCTCGTACAGCGGCCGGCCGGAGGGATCGACGAGGTCGCGGCTGACGTCGATCAGCAGCGGCGCGAGCGAGGGTACCGCGCTGACGTCGAGGTTCGGCCCCGACACGCCCTCGTCCACGTTGAGGTAGGCGACCAGCTTGCGCCGCAGCTCCTGGGCGTGCTCCTCGCCCCACTCGGTCGAGCCCGTCAGCGCGACCTCCTCCGCGTCCCAGCTGCACAGGATGAGCGTGCGGCGCGGTCGCGCGCCGCTCTTCAGCAGCTCGCCGAGCGCGCCCGAGACCCCGAGCAGCGCCGTCGTGCCGCTCGAGGGATCGACCGCGCCGTATTCCCATGCGTCGCGATGGTTGCCGAGCACGACCCACTCGTCCGGCCGCTCGGCGCCGGTGATGCGCGCCTCGACGACCTCGATCGGCTGGACGCTCGTGTCCATGTCGGCCTTGAAGTGGACGCGCGCCTCGCCACCGAGCCGGTAGCGCAGGGGCAGCCCGCCCTGCCAGGACGCCGGCGCCTCGGGCCCGCCCATGTGCTCGAGCAGCGGCTGCGCGTCGTGCCAGGAGATCGCGGTCGCCATGATCTTCGGCAGCGAGCGCGCCGCGCCGCGCGGGATGCGCCGCGCGCCGGCGACCGAGGCCCAGCCGGGCGTCAGCGGGTCGCCCGGCACGAAGAAGTCGTAGGTGATCGCGCCGCGCTGGATGTGGGTTTCGGGACCGCGCGGGCCGGCCGGGAACGCGGTCTCGGGCCGGTAGCCGTCCTCGGCGGGGTCCGAGTAGATCAGCAGTCCCGCCGCGCCGTGCTGCTCGGCGAGCAGCGCCTTGTAGCCACGGTAGCTGTACGGGTTCGAGTAGCGCACCAGCACGATCTTGCCGCGCACGTCGATGCCGTGGCGGCGCAGCACCTCGTAGTCGTCCGGGTTGCCGCCGTGCGCGTAGACGATCGGCGCGGTCACGTCGCCCGAGGCGGACATCGACACCCAGCCGCCGCGCACGTGCGGGTTGGCGGTGTCGGGATCGGCGGGATACGCGGCCTCGCGCAGGCTCGCCACGTAGTGCACCGGCGCGACGAGTTCCAGCGAGATCGAGCGCGGCAGCGAGTTGAGCACTTCGTAGCGGTGGATCTCGACGTGCTCGAGGCCCTGGCGTCGCCAGGCGTCGGCGACGTACTCGGCGAGCTCGTGGTTGCGCGCCGACCCGGCCGGGTGCGGCTCGGCGGTGAGGTGGCGCAGCACCGCGCGCGCCGCCTCCGGCGTGGGCACGGCGGCGAAGCGCCGCTCGAGCTCGCGCTCGGCGGCGGCCCGGGGAGCCGCGAAGCCGAGCGGCGCCGGCGCGGCCGGCTCCGCCGCGGCCG
>JAFEDP010000150.1 GCA_018241545.1 Pseudomonadota bacterium | reverse complement strand
GCTTCGTGCCGCTCGTGGTGCGCGAGGCGGTCGGCGACCGCGCTCCCGAGCCGCACGCGGCGAACCTGTTCGATCTCGCCGCCAAGTACGCCGAGGTCGTGAGCCTCGAGGCGGCGCGCGCCTACCTCGGCCGCCTCGCCCCGCCCTGAGGCGGGACGCCGGCGCTGCGGCGCCCGCGGCGCCGCAGCGGCCCGGGCGCGGCTCGCGCCGCGCCCGAAGCCCTAGTGCGCTACAGCGACTGCAGCCAGAGGGCCGCGGCCTTGGCCATCGCCGGGCTCTGCTGCGCGGCGGTGAAGGCCTTCTTCGCCTCGTCCACCTTGCCGAGCCGCTTGTAGGCGATGCCGAGCATCATCTGCGCGTCGTCGGCGCGCTTGACCTTGCCGACGCGCTCCGGCGACAGGCCGCGCTGGAACGCCTCGACCGCCTTGTCGTTGTCGCCGAGCCCGAGGTAGGCGAGCCCGAGGCTCACGTCCGCCTCGCCGTTCTGCTTGGCGCGCGCGTCCTTGTCGAACTGGGCGATCGACTTGCGGTCCTCGGCCGCCTGCTGCGCGGCCTTGGCCTTGAGCCGGCCGTTGCGGTCGGTCGCGGCGATCACCGGGAAGGCGCCCTTGCCGGTCGCGTAGTCGATGACCTTGGCGGCCTCGGCCGGCGCGCCGGCGTCGAGCAGGTCGGCGACGAACTCGGCGAAGATCGACTCGCGCGAGATCCACTCGCGCTCGAAGCCGTAGCGGTAGATCTCAAGCAGCGCCTTCTTGTCCTGCTTGTCCTCGGTCTGGTAGATCTGCAGCAGGTCGGTGTAGTAGTCGGGCTTGGGGAAGCGCTTGACCAGCTCCTCCATCACCGCCTCGCGCCGCTCCTTGTTGCCGATCTTGTAGTAGCAGCTGTTCAGGATCTTGAGCGACTGCTCGGTGGCCTCGTGCCCGGCCGCCTTCTCGATCTCGTTCTCCTTCTCCTGCGCCACCACCGCGTTCTGGCAGTCCTGCTGCGAGTAGTAGATCGCCATCAGCAGGTGGTAGGCCTCGGAGGAGTTGGAGCTCGTGCCCCAGAGCTTGGCGTACTTCTCGGCCTTCTCGAAGTTCTTCTGCTGGTAGTAGATCTGCGCCAGCGGCTTATAGGAGCTGACGCGCTCATCCTGCGGCAGGGTCTCGATGTCGAGCAGCTGCTCAGTGGTGTCGGCGTACGACGGCAGGTCGTTCTTCTTGCCGTAGCACCAGCGCAGGATCTTGAGCGAGGTCTCCTTGTCGTAGGGCTTCTTCGACGCGGCCAGCGCCTCCTGGGAGAGCTTGACGCAGTTGTCGAGGTCGCCCTTGTTGCCGGCGTCCTGCGCCGGCTGCAGCTTCTTGGCGACGTCCTCTGTCAGCGACTGCTTCTTCTCCTTCTCCGCCGCGAACGCAGCCGTCGCCGGCGCCAGCGCACCGGCCGCGAGCGCGAATGCAAGCCCGGCGACCGCCGCCGGCATTCCCAAGCGCGCGTACCACTTAGCCATAGTCCACCCCTCGTGAAGCGTGTCCGACCTCAGACGCCAAGCCACATCTTGGCGGCCGCGGCCATCCGCGGGTCGCCCTTGGCGGCGTTGAACGCCTTGTCGGCGTCCGGCTTCTTCTTGAGCTTGAGCAGCGAGATGCCGAGGATCATGTTGGCGTCGTCCGGGCGCTTGACGCGCGCGACGCGCTCGGCGCTCAGGCCGCGCTGCAGCGCCTCGGCGGCCTTGTCGTACTGCTGCATGCTGTAGTAGCGGTAGCCGAGGCGCACGTCGCTCTCGCCGTTCTTGCCGGCGCGGGCCTCGGCGTCGGCCTGGCCGACGGTCTTGGCGTCCTGCGCGGCGCGGTCCTTGGCCTGGGCGAGCAGGCGCTCGACCTTGTCGGCGTTCTTGACCTGCTTCTTCGCGATGCCCTTCTCGAGCACGCGCTGCGCCTCGGCGGTGGTGCCGACGTCGAGGCCGCGGTCGGCGAGCTTGACGTAGTCCTCCTGCGCCTCGAGCCAGTCGTGGTCGAAGCCGTAGCGCAGCATCTCGGCGATCGCGAGGTCGTCGATCTTGCGGTCCTGGTACACGCGCAGCACCTGCGTGTAGTAGTCCTTCTTCGGGAAGCGACGCAGCGCCTCCTCGCTCGCGGCGAGCAGCTTGTCCTCCTGCTTCGCCTGGAAGTAGCAGCGCATCTGGATCTTGAGCTGCTCCTCGTCGGCCGGCTTGCCGCCGAGCGCCTTGTCGATCGAGGCGAGGCTGTTCGGGCAGTCCTTGGCGGCGAAGTAGTACTGCGCCAGCGCGCTGTAGTCCTGCGACGTGCCGCTCGCGCCCTTCAGGTACTCCTTGTAGTCGGCGATCGCCTTGTCGAAGTGGTTGGTCGCGCCGTACATCTGCGCGAGACTCTTGTGGTAGGCGAGCTTCTCGTTGGCCGTGACGCCCTCGGTCGTCAGCAGCGCCTCGCCCGCCTCGATCGCGTCCTGGTAGCTGCGCGCGGCCGCGGCGGCCCCGAAGATCAGCGTCAGCGACGCCTTCTTCTCGAACGCGCTCTTGGCGACCGCCTTGGCTTCCTTGCCGTGCTTCAGCGCCGCAGCGAAGTCATGCTGCTGGTAGGCCTTCTGGCCCGGGGCGAACTTCTCGTAGAACTCCGCCGAAGTCTGCTGCGCATAGGCGCTGCCGGCCGGCACGGCGAGCGCCAGCACGAGGGTCGCCAGCAGCGTGGCGCAGACGGATCGGGCGCCCGGCCGGGCGACGAATGCGAGGGTGCTCATCGTGTACCTCAGTGACTCCACTCTGTGGACGCCGGCCCTGGGCCGCGAGTTCCCCGCGCCGGCATTACAAAAAAAATGGGCCGACTCAAGTCAGCCCATTCGGTTGTCGCTCAATCCTGGCGTGGCCTTCGGCGATCGTTGCCCCGGTCAGAGGGCGCCGTTCGCGTCGGCCACGAAGCCGATCTTCTTGAGGCCGCCACGCTGCACTGCGAACAGCACCGAGGCGGCGTAGTCGTACTTGGCGCGCCGGTCGACCGACACGTGCACCTCCGGCTGCGGATCCTTGCTGGCCGCGTCCTTGATGTACGCGCGCAGGTCCGTCGGCGAGGTCACGGTGCCGTTCCACAGCACCGAGCCGTCGTACTGCACCTCGATCGAGATCGGCTGCTCGGTCGGCGGCGGTGGCGGCTCGGCACTGGCGCGCGGCAGGTCGATCTTCACCGCGTGCGTCATCACCGGCAGCGTGATGATGAAGATGATCAGCAGCACGAGCATGACGTCGACCAGCGGCACGACGTTGATGGTCGTGTTGTACTCGCTCTGGTCGCCTATAGGTCCCATTCCCATCGCGTGTGGCTCCGAAAGTGTTCCGTCAATCCTGGTGCGGGGGCTCGGCGATGAAGGCGACCTTGAGCAGGTAGTTCCGCTGCAGGGTCGTCAGCACGTCGCCGACGTAGTTGTAGGTCACGCGCTTGTCGGCGCGGATGTGCACCTCGGGCTGCGGGTCCTTCACGGCCTCGGCCCGCGCCATCTCGGCCAGCTTGTCGAGGTTGGTCGGGTTGTCGTTCCAGTAGATCTGGCCGGCGAAGTCCACCGAGATGTTGATGTTCTCGGGCTTCGTCTCGGTCGGCTGGTTGAAGTTCACCGGCAGGTTGACCCGCACCGCCTTCGTCGCCACGGGGACCGTGATGATGAAGATGATGAGGAGCACGAGCATGACGTCGACGAGCGGAACGACGTTGATCTCCGAGTTGTAGTCGCCTTCAGCAATCGGTTCGCCACCGCCGGCCATGTTTCGTGCTCCTCGCCTGGGTCTACGCTACCGGGTCGTCTTACTTCTTGACCGCCGCCGGGGCCGCCGGGGCCGCAGCCGCCGCCTTCGCAGTCACGCGGCCGCCCGAGAGCAGCGCCTGGTGCAGGTCGTGCGCGAAGTAGTTGACGCGCTCGAGGATGAACTTGTTACGGCGCGTCAGCCAGTTGAAGCCGAGCACCGCGGGCACCGCGACCGCAAGGCCGATGGCGGTCATGATCAGCGCCTCGCCGACGGGACCCGCGACCTTGTCGATCGAGGCCTGGCCGGAGATGCCGATCGAGATCAGCGCGTTGTAGATGCCCCACACCGTGCCGAACAGGCCGACGAACGGGGCCGTGGAGCCCACCGACGCCAGCACCGACATGCCGCTGTTGAGGTCGCTGTTGATGAGGTCGACGCGGCGCTGCAGGTGGCTCGAGATCCAGTCGTGCAGGTCGATCGTCTCGGTCAGGCGGCCCTTGTTGCGCTCATGGTGCTCGAGCGACTGCAGGCCGTCGGCCGCGATGCCGCGGAACGCGTTGTCGTCCCCGCCCTTGAGGCGCGACAGGCCGTCCTGCAGGTTCGACGCCGCCCAGAAGTCCTTCTCAGCCGCGAGCGCGTACTTCTTGAGCGCCGCCTGGTCGAGCACCTTGGTGATGATCACGTACCAGGAATAGAGGGACATGATCGCGAGGATGATGAACACCCCCTTGCCGACCGCGCCGCTGGTGGTCCAGAGCGCCGCGATGCCATATGGATTGTCAACTGCCGATGCGTCAGCCATGGTCGATGTCCTCTACGGTGAGTCTCAAGTTGTGGTTTGAATCGATCGGTCTGAGGGTGCGCTGGATCAGGACGACAGGCGCCAGGTCCACTTCATGCGCTGCCACGTGCCGACGGCCTCGTTGCCGACCTTCTGCGGCTCGAAGATCTTGCCCTGCGCCTTGATGCACTTCTCGGCAGCCTCGTCGAGGCGCTGGATACCGCTCGACGTCTCGACCTTGGTCTCGGTCGCCTTGCCGTCCGGCGAGACGAACACGAGCAGCACCACCGAGCCTTCCTCGGACAGGCGGCGGGAGGCCGACGGGTAGTACGCCTCGCAGCGGTCGCCGAGGTTGACGCCCTTGACGATGCGCACCGGCGAGATCGGCGGCGGCGCGGGCTTGGCGGCGGGCTCGGGCTTGGGCTGCTCGACGGGCCGGACGATCGCTGCCGGCGGCGGCGGGCCCTGCACGATCGGCAGGTCCACGAGCGGGGTCTGGACCGGCGGCGGCTTGAAGTCAGGCGGCGGCGGAGGCGGCTCCTTGGGCTTGTCCTCCTGCTCGTGCTGGATCAGCTTGGACTCGATCATCTCGGTCAGCTGCGGGGCGTACTTGATCGCCGTGCCAATCACGAGACCGATCGCCATCAGCACGTGCACGCCGATGACGAAGATGCCCACCATCGCGTGGCGCGAGAGTTTCTTCGTGCTGCTCATGTAACAGGGAGCCCCTATCTCCCGAATCTCTAAATCGAGTCGTCGCTCGGAATCGGCCCTCGCGGGGCGCCGCTTCGTGACAAGACCCGCCGACCGTTGTCGGACTCTGTCAAATCTGCTGCGAAAACGAAGCGCGAGCGCAATCGTGTGCGCCCTACCCCGCCGACGCGATCGGACGATAACGCCAGACGCGCGGGTCTGCAAGCCTCCTGTCGCCCGGCTGTCACGGCGCGCGGTGCGGACGGCACCGGCGCGCCGCCGCGGCGCTTGTCAAGTAGCCATCCGCAGGGTTGCATCTCAGCGGCGGCGGCGCCGGGGCGGCCCCGCCGGGGCGAGGTCGGTGACCGCGCCGAGCGAGGCGCTCGACACCTCGCGCGCGTACTTGGCGAGCACGCCCCGCTCGGCGAACGGCTTGGGCGCGCGCCAGGCGCGCGCGCGGCGCTTGAGCTCGGCGGCGCTGACCGCGAGCGTGATTTCGCGCCGGCGGGCGTCGATCGTGATGGCGTCGCCGTCGCGCACCAGCGCGAGCGGGCCGCCGACCGCGGCCTCGGGCGCGACGTGGCCGACCACGAAGCCGTGGCTGCCGCCGGAGAAGCGCCCGTCGGTGATCAGCGCGACGTCGGCGCCGAGGCCCTTGCCCATGATCGCGCCGGTGGGGCTCAGCATCTCGCGCATGCCCGGCCCGCCCTTCGGCCCCTCGTAGCGGATCACGACCACGTCGCCCTTGGCGACCGTGCCGTCGAGGATCGCCTGCAGGCTGGCCTCCTCCGAGTCGAACACGCGCGCGCGGCCCTCGAAGCGCAGCCCCTCCTTGCCGCTGATCTTGGCCACCGCGCCCTCGGGGGCGAGGTTGCCGTACAGGATGACGAGGTGGCTGTCGCGCTTCAGCGGCCGGTCGAGGCCGCGAACGATCGCCTGGCCCGGCGGGTAGTCGGGCGCGGCCGCGAGGCTCGTCGCCAGGGTCTCGCCGCTGACGGTCAGGCACTCGCCATGCAGCAGTCCCGCGGCGAGCAGCTGCTTCATCAGCGGCCGGATGCCGCCGATCGCGACCAGCTCCGACATCAGGTAGCGGCCGCTCGGCTTGAGGTCGGCGAGCACCGGCACCCGGCGCCCGATCCGCGTGAAGTCGTCGATCGACAGGCGCACGCGCGCGGCGTGCGCGATCGCGAGCAGGTGCAGCACCGCGTTGGTCGAGCCGCCGAGGGCAATGACGGTCGTGATCGCGTTCTCGAAGGCCTTGCGCGTCAGGATGTCGGAGGGGCGGATGCCGGCCCTGACGAGGCGCACGACGGCCTCGCCGGCGCGGCGGCAGTCTTCGGCCTTGGTGGCCGAGACCGCCTCCTGCGCCGAGCTGTTCGGCAGGCTCATGCCGAGCGCCTCGATCGCCGAGGCCATGGTGTTGGCGGTGTACATGCCGCCGCAGCTGCCGGGACCCGGGATCGCGGTGCACTCGACCTCGTGCAGCTCGCGATCCCCGACCCGCCCGGCCGCGTGGCCGCCGACCGCCTCGAACACCGCCACGATGTCGCGGTGCTGCGCGCCGGGGCGGATCGTGCCGCCGTAGACGAACACCGACGGCCGGTTGAGGCGCGCGAGCGCCATCAGGCATCCCGGCATGTTCTTGTCGCAGCCGCCGATCGCCACCAGCCCGTCGAAGCCCTGCGCGCCGGCCACCGTCTCGATCGAGTCGGCGATGACCTCGCGGGACACCAGCGAGTAGCGCATGCCGGGCGTGCCCATCGAGATGCCGTCCGAGACCGTGATG
>JAFEDP010000014.1 GCA_018241545.1 Pseudomonadota bacterium | reverse complement strand
CGCCTCGACCGCGGCCGCGAGCGCCTCGGCGTGCGCCGCGCGCCAGTGCCCGGCGAGCACCAGCTCGCGGCGGTCGTCGTGGAGGCGCGACTCGAGGTACACGGCGGGGGCGGCGCCGCGGCGCCGGGCCCGGTCAGGCGAGGGTCTTGTGCGTCCCGTCGCACAGCGGCGCGCGGCCGCTGTGCTTGCAGCCGCAGAACCACACCTTGCCGGTCGCGCTCGCGCGGTACTCCACCGGCGAGAACGGCCCGCCCTTGTGCGAGCCGTCGCAGAACGGCTGCTTCTGCGAGCGGCCGCAGGCGCACCACCAGTAGCTCTTGCCCGCCTCGACGTCGACCGGGAACGGGACCCTGCTCGCGACCACCGGATCGGCCATGTCGGTCTCCCTGCGCTGCCACGCGTGACTGCGACCCATGCTAGCAGCCGGCGGCGGGGCGGCGCATCGCTTGGATTGCCAGGGGCGGCCTCAGGCCCTACCGTGGGGACGATTGCGGAGGTGCCATGGGGGCGGACGGGCTCGGGACGGTGCTGGTGCTGCTGGCCGCCGTGGTCGCGGTCGTGGCCGCGATGCGGCGGCTGCGGCTGCCGCCGCTGCTCGGCTACCTCGCGGTCGGCATGGCGCTCGGCCCGCACGCCTTCGGCGTGGTGCAGGACTCCGACACGACGACCCTGATGGCCGACCTCGGCGTCGTGTTCCTGCTGTTCACGCTCGGGCTCGAGTTCTCGCTGCCGCGCATGATCGCGATGCGCGGCGAGGTGTTCGGCCTCGGCGCGCTGCAGGTCGGGCTCACCACGCTCGCCGCCGGCGCGCTCGCCGTCGCCGCCGGCGCGGCGCCGCTGGTCGCGACGGTCATCGGCGGCGCGGTCGCGATGTCCTCGACCGCGATCGTCGTGCAGCAGCTGACCGACCAGGCGGAGATCAACCGCACGCACGGGCGGCTCGCGTTCAGCATCCTGCTGTTCCAGGACCTGGTGTTCGTGCTGTTCCTCGCGCTCGCGACGGCGCTGGTCGGCGGCGGCGAGTTCGCGCCGCGCGCCGCGGGCCTCGCGCTCGGCAAGGCGGCGGTGGCGCTGCTCGTGGTGCTGGCCGCCGGGCGCTTCCTGGCCCGGCCGCTGTTCTTCGAGATCGCGCGCCACCGCAGTCCCGAGCTCTTCACGCTCGCGGTGCTGCTCGTCGCGCTGTCGTCGGCCTGGGTGACGCACGCGGTGGGGCTGTCGCTCGCGCTCGGCGCGTTCCTGGCCGGCATGCTGCTCGCCGAGACCGAGTACCGCCACCAGGTCGAGGCGGTGATCCGGCCGTTCCGCGACGTGCTGCTCGGGCTGTTCTTCATCACGATCGGCATGCTGCTCGACCTCAGGCTGCTCGGCCACGCGTTCCTGCTGGTGTCGACGCTGGTCGCGGGCCTGTTCGTGCTCAAGGCCGCGCTCGCCACGCTCGTCGCGCGCCGCTACGCCGGCAGCTGGTTCAAGGCGCTGCGCACCGGGCTCGTGATGGGCGCCGGCGGCGAGTTCGGCTTCGCGCTGCTGGCGCTGCTGGTCGAGCAGCGCACCGAGGAGGCCGTCACCCAGCCGCTGCTGGCCGCGGTCGCGCTCAGCATGCTGCTGTCACCGTTCGCGATCCGCCACAACAAGCGCCTGGCGCGGCTGGTGCTGCGCGAGCGCGGCCCGGCGCCGAGCGCCCTGGCGCGCGAGGCGGCCGCCGACGCGGCGCTGGCGCGGCGCGAGCACGTGATCCTGTGCGGCTACGGCCGCGTCGGCCAGAACATCGGCCGGCTGCTCGAGCGCCACGGCCACGAGTACATCGCCATCGACCTCGACCCGGCGCGCGTGCGCACCGCGCGCCACGCCGGCGACCCGGTGGTGTACGGCGACTCGGCCGACGAGGGCGTGCTCGCCTCGGTCGGGCTCGCGGCCGCGAGCGTGGTGGTCGTGACCTTCGCCGACACCGCGATCGCGCTCGGCATCGTGCGCGTGGTGCGCCGGCTGCGCCCGGCGGTGCCGGTCCTGGTGCGCACCGCCGACGACAGCGCGCTCGAGGATCTGCAGCGGGCCGGCGCCACCGAGGTGGTGCCGGAGACCTTCGAGGCGGCGCTGATGCTGGCCTCGCACGTGCTCCTGTTCCTCGACACGCCGATGTCGCGCATCGTGCGCATGATCGGCGAGGTGCGCGGCGAGCGCTACGGGGCGCTGCGCAGCGTGTTCCGGCTGCCGGAGGCGGAGCTGCCCGAGGCCGGCGCCGCGCGCGAGGAGCTGCGGGCCGTGGTGCTGCCGCCCGGCGCCTGGGCGGTGGGCCACACGCTCGCCGAGGCGCGCGGCCGCGGCGCCGAGGTCAGCTTCGCGGCGGTGCGCCGCGAGGGCATCGTCGGGCGCGACCCGGCGCCGTCGACGGTGCTGCGCGAGGGCGACGTGGTGGTGGTGTTCGGGCTGCCCGAGGCGCTCGAGCACGCCGAGGCGGTGCTGCTCGCCGGCTGAGGCTCAGTGCGCGCGGCGGCGCGGCGGCACCGGGTCGGGCGTGCACGCGGCGCACTTGAACACGACGCGCCAGATCGCGTCGCCCGCATCGTCCGCCACCAGCAGCGCGCCGTCGGTCGCGACCGCCACCGCCGCCGGCCGCCCGTAGACCTCGCCGGCGGCCTCGTCCTTGATGAAGCCGGTCAGGAACGGCTGCGGCGGCCCCGCCGGCCGGCCGGCCTCGAAGGGCACGAACGCGACCTGGTAGCCGGCGAGGCTGGTGCGGTTCCACGAGCCGTGCAGCGCCACGAACGCGCCGCCGCGGTAGGACTTGGGGAACTGGCTGCGCGTGTAGAAGGCGAGCCCGAGCGGCGCGACGTGCGCCGGCAGCGCGACGTCGGGCACGAGCGCGCGCGCCACGAGATCCGGCCGCTCGCCGCGCCGCCGCGGATCCTCGTGCGCGCCGGCGTAGGCGTACGGCCAGCCGTAGAAGCCGCCCTCGCGGACCGACGTCAGGTAGTCGGGCGGCAGATCATCGCCCAGTCCATCGCGCTCGTTGACGGCGGTCCACAGCCGCCCGGTCTGCGGCTCGAAGGCGAGCCCCACGGGGTTCCTGAGGCCGCTCGCGTACACGCGCAGGCCCTGGCCGCTGGGCTTCAGGGTCAGGATCGCGGCACGCTGCGGCTCGTGCTCGTCGAGGTGCTCCTCGTCGACGTTGGTGCGCGAGCCGACCGCGACGAAGAGCGCATCCTCGTCGGGCGCGAGCGCGAGGTTGCGGGTCCAGTGGCCGTGGCCGTCGTCGTCCGGCAGCTCCGCGAGGCGGCGGCACTCGCCGTGCAGGCGCGTCTGGCCGACGAGGAACGGGCAGCTCAGCACCGCATCGCTCGCGCCGATGAACAGGCGATCGCGGCGCAGCGCGAGGCCGTACGGCCGGGTCACCTCGCCCACCAGCACCGCCTGCCGGTCGGCCACGCCCCGGCCGGTGCTGTCGCGCAGCAGCGTCACGCGATCGGCGCTCGGCCGGCCGGGCGCGGGCGGGTAGGCACCGCGCGACTCCGCGACCAGCACGTCGCCGTTCGGCAGCACCAAGAGCGAGCGCGGGTGGTCGAGCCCGCGCGCGTAGGCGCTGACGCGGAAGTTCGCCGGCGCCTGCGGCGCGGCGCCCGCCGGCCAGCCGGCGACGCGCGCCAGCTTGGCGCCGACCGGCGTCGCGAACGGCTCCGGCAGCGGCTCGGCGGCGGCGACCGTGGCAACGGCGGCGGCGAGGACGACGAACGGGACTCGCAATCCGGGGCCTCCCTGGCGTGGGGCCCCAGTCTGCCCGGGCCCGCGCCCGCGCGGCAACCGCCGCCCGGATCGGCTCAGGCGCCGGCCTGCGCGTGCGCCTCGACCAGCCACAGCTGCTGGTCGATCGCGCCGGTGATCTCGGTAAAGAGGTCGGCCGTGACCTTGTCGCCGGCGGCCTCGGCCCCGTCGATCGCCTCGCGCGTCAGGCGCCCGAAGGTGGCGAGCGCGCCGGCGAGCGCCGCGACGTGCTCGGGCCCGGACTTGATCGCGAGCGGGTAGGCCTCGAGCGAGCTGCGCTTGGCCACCACCTGCACGGTGCCCTCGGCGGTGCCGCCGAGCGCGGCGATGCGCTCGGCGAGCTCGTCGACGTGGCCGTCGACGACGCCGCGCACCGCGTCGAACAGCTGGTGCAGCGCGATGAACTGCGGGCCCCTGACGTTCCAGTGCGCCTGCTTGGCCTGCAGCGCCAGGTCGATCGCGTCGGCGAGCCGCACGGCGAGCAGGTTGACGATCTTCTTGCGCTGCTTCTCGGCGAGGTCGATGCGGGTCTTGTGCATGGTGGGCCTCCGGTCGTTCCGTGGGCGCCATGTTCCGCATCCGCCGTCCGGCCGTCCAATCGAACGGTCCGATCGCGTCGATCTAGCGCGTCGATCGACCCACCGGCCAGCGCAGGCCGAGCTGGAAGGTCACGTCCGGCGAGTGGTCGACCTCGACGTCCTCGACGACGCCGGCCTCGAACACCGCGCCCGACGCGAGCCGGTAGCGGCCGCCGATCGTGAGCTCGATGGCGCGGCCGAGGAAGTTCACCGAGGATCCGCGCGCGATCGCCGAGTGCGCGTCGAACTGCAGCACCGCGCCGAGACGCGGCGTCGCGTCCCACTGCAGCGCCAGCGAGGCGAAGCCGAGCACGCGCCGAAACGGCAGCCCGGCGCCGGCGTCGCCGCCGACGTAGGAGGCGCCGGCGCGGCCGGCGAGCGTCCAGACCGCGGACAGGCGCGTCTCGCCGGCGAGCCAGGCAGCCGCATCGAGCGCGCCGTCGCCGGTCAGGCGGCTGCGGCTGCCGGTCGGCGCCTCGAGGCCGACCCAGCCCTCGAGCCGGCCGGTGGCGGAGTCGGCGAGCACGCGCCCGCCCTCGAGCGCGAGGTCACCGAGCGCGGTGCCGGCGGGCGCTTCGAGCGTGGGCAGTCCCGCGCGCTGGTAGTCGATCGCGTAGATGTTGCGCGGCCGGCTCGGCCGGTCGCCACGCGGCAGCCCGAAGAAGCGGTGCCAGTCGTCGATGAACGCGTCCAGCACGCCGGCGCCGCGGTGAATCACCGGCAGCGTGGCCCGCAGCTGCCAGCCGGCGGCGGCCGCCGACAGCGTCAGGTCCGTCTCGACGGTCTCCTCGTCGACCGTCATCCGCTCGGTGGCGGTGTCGGCGAGGTTGACGGTGTTGGACCACTGCACGTTGGCGGCGAAGCCGAGCCCGCCGTCCGGGGCCGGCGCGAGTGCCGCGGGCAGCGGCACGTAGGCGCCGCGCACCAGCGGGTTCTGGTCGCGCACCGGCAGCAGCTGCGCGGCGGCGGGCGCGGCGGTCGCGACGAGCGCCGCCGTCAGCAGGATCCTCGGGAGCATCGCGGGGCGCATCGTCCGGCCTCGGCTGGCGGTCCGGGGCCGGAGGATAGCAGCCCGCTCAGGCGGCCTCGTCGCGGGTTCGACGTACGTAGATGGCGGCGACGACGAGCGCCACGCCGAGCACGACGCCGGCCCACACCTCCGGCGAGCCCAGGAAGTGCAGCGGGCGCATGGCGTCGACCAGCGTGCGCGGGATCTGCAGGTGCTCGTTGTCGATCACCAGCCCGACGTCGGTGCCGTCGTGCCGCCCGCCGAAGGCAGGCCCGAGGGTCATCAGCCGGCCCATGACCACGGCGGTCGTGTAGTGCGTGCCGAACACGATCCTCTCGGCGAGCATCAGCGCGAGCGGCGGCAGCGTCGCGAACATGAGCGGCGAGCGCGGCACCCAGGCCGAGACCAGCAGGTACCAGCCGACGAGCGGCAGGTACCAGAGCGCGAACACCAGGATCCCGTACGCGGTCAGCAGCAGCGAGCCGCCCCACACCGCCGGGCTCCACAGGTGCGGGAGGACCCCGTCGATCGCCGCCACGCGCGGGCTCAGGATCGCGAACACCACCACCTGCGTCGCGAGCGCGACCAGCGCCGCGACCACCGGCATCACCAGCGTGGCGAACACGAACTTCGACAGCACCGTTTCGCGGTCGCTGACCGGCATCGACTTCCAGAACAGCACCGAGCGGTCGCGGCGCTCGCCGTAGAGCGAGTCGATCGCGTAGAAGAACTGGGTGGCGGCCACCAGCACCAGGAACGTCGCGCCGATGAAGGTGAGCGCGAGGCTGGCGATGCCGTCGAGGTTGTCCGGGGTCAGCCGCTCGTGCAGCCGGGCGAGGTGCGCGGGGCTGAGTCCATTGATCGCGATCGAGCCGTTGATGACGCCGAGCAGCACCGAGGCGACCCACACGCCGCCGACGGCGAGCGGTGCGAGCCAGGCGCTGCGCGACTCCCACAGCTCGCGGCGCACCAGCCACAGGAACTTGTTGTTCATGCCGCACCCCCCTGGACCTTGGCGACGAACAGGTCCGCGATCGACGGCTGGCGGACCTCGCCGAGCGCGGCGAGCGCGGCGTGGTCGGCGTTCTCGTACAGGAACACGTGGCGGCCGAGCAGCTGGCGCTCGCCGAGCGGCTTGAGCGCCCGCGCCGCCTCGGCGCGGTCCGGCGCCACCAGCAGCTGCGCGTAGTGCGCCGGGATGTCGTCCATCGGCAGGTCCAGCACCACCCGGCCGCGGTCGATGAACAGCAGGTCGGTCAGGATGTGCTCGATCTCCTCGACCTGGTGGGTGGTGACGAGGATCGTGCGCTCGGCGTCCATGTAGTCGGACAGCAGGCTGTCGTAGAAGCGCTTGCGCGACAGGATGTCGAGGCCGAGCGTCGGCTCGTCGAGCACCAGCAGCTGCGCGTCGATCGCCATCACGAGCGCGAGGTGCAGCTGCGTGATCATGCCCTTGGACAGCTCGCGCACCCGGCTGGTGCGCTTGATCGAGGTGCGCTCCAGGAACGCCTGGCAGCGGTCGGCGCGGAAGCGCGGGTGCACGCCGGCGACGAAGTCGATCGCGTTCTGCACCTTGAGCCAGCGCGGCAGCACCGCGACGTCGGCGATGAACGAGACGCGCTCGGCGAGCCGGTCGCGGTCGTGGTACGGGTCGAGCCCGAGCACGCTGAGCGAGCCCTCGCAGCGCGCGAGCCCGAGGATGGCCTTGAGCGCGGTCGTCTTGCCGGCGCCGTTCGGGCCGATGAGGCCGACGATGCGGCCGCTGCCCACCTGGAAGGAGACGCCGTCGAGCGCGGTCGTGTTGCCGAAGCGCTTGGTCAGTCCCCGGGCTTCGATCAGAGTCGCCACGGACAGGCTCCTAGGGTTCTTCGTGGTTGGCCGCGTCGCCGGACGCGGGCTCGATGGGCGCGGCGGGGGCCGGTCCCGGGGGCGGCGTGGCCGGCGCCGGCGCCTGCGCGAGCAGCTCCGCGGCACTGAAGCCGAGCCGCTGGATCGTCGCGTAGATGCGCGGCCACTCGCCGTCCAGGAACCGCTGGCGCTCGTCCTTGAGCAGCGCGCGGCGCGCCCCGTCGGCGACGTACATGCCGCGGCCGCGGCGCTTCTCGACCAGCAGCTCGTCGACCAGCTCCTGGTAGCCCTTGAGCACGGTCAGCGGGTTCAGCCGGTACTCGGCCGCCACGGTGCGCACCGACGGCAGCGGATCGCCTTCCTTGAGGGCGCCTTCGAGGATCATGGCCACGACGCGATCCCGCAGCTGGCGGTAGATCGGCTGGCTGTCGTTCCAGTTGGCGTCCATGGGGGACTCGCTGCCGGCGTCGGAGGCGCTGATCATGGTGATCGGGCGCGTTACTGAACTACTGTAGCAGTTGACCTACTGCAGCGAGGCCAGCGTCGCCGCCGCCTCGGTCGCGTGCATGTAGACCGCGCTGTCCTCGCGCGGCACCGTCACCACGACCTCCGCCAGGAACTCGCCGTCGACCGGCTGGCGGTGGACCGTGACGACGACCTCGCCGAGGTCGCGGGGGGCGTGCACCACGACCTCGCCGAGGTCGCCGCTCGGGATGGGCAGCGCGTCGGTGCGGTGGGTGGCGCCACGGTGGGCGGTGAGACCGGCGGCGCTGGCGGCGGTGACGCCCGCGACGGCGACCAGGGTGAGCGCGACGAGCCAGTGGCGGAACTTGTTGGTGAGCATGACGTTCTCCTTTGCGGTCCTGCCCGGAGGTCCATCCTCCGGTTCGGGCTCCCTCCCTGCGGGAGGTGCTTTGCCCTTCTGGTGTTGTAGTTAACTACAACACCTAACCGGATGCAAGCCCCCAGGCAAAATATTTTTGGGTTAGGACGGGGGGTGATCTAAATCAATGCCTTAGAGGCATCCGGCGGGCGCTTGGTTGGAAGGCCCCCGCCGAATCTGCGTCCCGGCGCGCACCGGCGGCCCGTTCGGACGCCGCCGGCGACCCGCCCGTGCCGGCCTCGGGCAGGCCGCGCCGGCCTTCGGTGACTGCGGGGCGGGCCGTGCGGCGCCTTTCGCTAGAATGCCGCGCGGTCGCACACCACCCGGAGCCCACGATGAAGCAGCCGATCAACGTCACGATCACCGGAGCCGCTGGCCAGATCGGCTACGCCCTCGCCTTCCGCGTCGCCTCGGGCGCGATGCTCGGGCCCGACCAGCCCGTGAACCTGCACCTGCTCGAGATCACGCCGGCGCTGCCGGCGCTGCAGGGCGTGGTGATGGAGCTCATGGACTGCGCGTTCCCGACGCTCAACCGCGTGATCGCGACGGACGATGCCAAGGTGGGCTTTCGCGACTGCGGCGTGGCGCTGCTCGTCGGCGCGCGCCCGCGCGGCCCGGGCATGGAGCGCAAGGACCTGCTGCTCGCCAACGCGCAGATCTTCTCCGCGCAGGGCAAGATCCTCAACGAGGTCGCGCGCCGCGACATCAAGGTGCTGGTGGTCGGCAACCCGGCCAACACCAACGCGCTGATCGCGAGCAAGAACGCCAAGGACATCGACCCGCGCAACTTCACGGCGATGACGCGCCTCGACCACAACCGCGCGCTCGCGCAGATCGCCGAGAAGACCGGCACGCACGTCAACGACGTCAAGCGCATGGTCATCTGGGGCAACCACTCCTCGACGCAGTACCCCGACCTGCACCACGCCACCGTGCAGGGCAAGCCCGCGCTGTCGCTGGTCGACGAGGCCTGGTACACGGGCACGTTCATCCCGACCGTGCAGCAGCGCGGCGCGGCGGTCATCAAGGCGCGCGGCGCCTCCTCGGCCGCCTCCGCCGCCTCGGCGGCGATCGACCACGTGCGCACCTGGGTGCTGGGCTCGGCGCCCGGCGACTTCGTCAGCATGGCCGTGCCCTCGGACGGCAGCTACGGCATCCCGGAGGGCGTGATCTTCTCGTACCCGGTGACGACCGCGGGCGGGAGCTACGCGATCGTGCAGGGCCTGCCGGTCAACGAGTTCAGCCGGGCGCGGCTCGCGGCGACCGACAAGGAGCTGCGCGAGGAGCGTGACGGGGTGCGGGAACTGATTTGAAGTTCCCGACCTTCCTGCTGGCGTTCACGGCGCTGTTCTCGATCGTCAACCCGCTCTCCAGCGCCTTCATCTTCTTCAGCGCCACGCAGGACCTCGGCCCGAAGCTGCGCAACCAGCTGTCGCGCTGGGTGGCGATCTACGCGTTCGCGATCGTGACGACCTCGCTGTACGTCGGCGGCTACGTGCTGTCGTTCTTCGGCATCTCGCTGCCGGTGCTGAAGGTCGCCGGCGGCATCGTGATCGCGATGTCGGGTTGGCGCATGCTGTCGGGGCCGGACAATACCGAGGCGCGGCGCAGCGAGACGGCGAGCGCGCTGCCGGCGACGATCACGCCGAGCCGCCTGGCGTTCTACCCGCTGACGATGCCGCTGACGACCGGCCCGGGCACGATCTCGGTGGCGATCTCGCTCGGTGCCAACCGGCCCACCAAGCTCGGCGCCGAGCTCGCCTTCGTGGCGCAGACGATGGTCGCCGTGGTGCTGCTCGCGGCGCTCGTGTACGTCTTCTACCGCCACTCGGCGCGGCTCGCGCGCCTGATCGGCCCGACCGGGACGACGATCGTGCTGCGCCTGACGGCGTTCCTGCTGTTCTGCATCGGCATCCAGGTGCTGTGGAACGGCGCCTCTGAGCTGCTGACGAACCTGCGCCCCGGCTGAGCGCGCGCGGCGTCGCGCCGCGGCGGCCGGCTAGCGCCGTCGCCGGCGGCCTCCTCCGGGATCGCGATGCGCGCTCGCGCGAGCACCCGGCCCGCTACGCACCGCCCACACGGGGGGCGTTCCCGGCTGCGTGATCGTCCGCGGCGGAGCTCACTAAACGACCGGTCGTGCGAATACTTAACTGGCCGGTTCTGCGGCCGATTTCTTGCGCTATCATCGATCGCATCCCTCCGGCTCGGAGATGTCCATGCTGAGCCTCGCCTGGTTCCTCGCCTTCACCGGCACGGTCCTCTACCTCGCCTACCGCCGCGCCAGCCTCGCCCGGGCGACCCTCGTCCTCGGGGTGCTGATGGTCGCCTACACGCTGTGGGGCGCCGCGGGCTGGCCCTGGAAGGCCTGCGTGTGGGTGCTGTACGCGCCGCTCGCGCTCCTCAACATCGCGCCGCTGCGGCTCGCCTTCGTCACGCGGCCGTTCCTGATCGCCTACCGGCGCATGCTGCCGTCGATGTCCTCGACCGAGCGCGAGGCGCTCGAGGCGGGCACGGTGTGGTGGGACGGCGAGCTGTTCACCGGCGGGCCGCAGTGGGACAAGCTGATGTCCGCCAAGCGCCCCGAGCTCACCCCCGAGGAGCAGGCCTTCCTCGACGGTCCGTGCGAGGAGGTCTGCCGCATGACCGACGACTGGGAGGTCACGCACGAGCGCGCCGACCTGCCGCCGGCGGTGTGGGACTACCTCAAGAGCCGCGGCTTCTTCGCGATGATCATCCCCAAGCGCTACGGCGGCCTCGAGTTCTCGGCCTACGCGCACTCCTGCGTGCTCGTGAAGCTCGCCTCGCGCAGCGCCACGCTGAGCTCGACGGTGGCGGTGCCGAACTCGCTCGGCCCCGCGGAGCTGCTGCTGCACTACGGCACCGAGGAGCAGAAGGACCACTACCTGCCGCGGCTCGCGCGCGGCGAGGACGTGCCGTGCTTCGCGCTGACCGGGCCCCGCGCCGGCTCGGACGCGGCCTCGATCCCGGACACCGGGGTCGTGTGCCGCGGCGAGTGGCAGGGCAAGCAGGTGCTGGGCCTGCGGCTCAACTTCTCCAAGCGCTACATCACGCTCGCGCCGGTCGCGACGGTCATCGGACTCGCGTTCCGGATGTTCGACCCGGACAAGCTGCTCGGCGGCGAGTCCGACCTCGGCATCACCTGCGCGCTGATCCCGCGCGGCACGCCCGGCATCACCATCGGGCGGCGCCACTTCCCGCTCAACATCCCGTTCCAGAACGGGCCGATCCAGGGCAAGGACGTGTTCGTGCCGCTCGAGGCGATCATCGGCGGCCCGAAGATGGCCGGCCAGGGCTGGCGCATGCTGGTCGAGCAGCTGTCGGTCGGGCGCTGCATCTCGCTGCCGTCCAACACCACCGGCGGCGCCAAGGCCGGCGTGTTCGCCACCGGCGCCTACGCGCGCATCCGCCACCAGTTCAACATGTCGGTCGGGCGCTTCGAGGGCGTCGCGGAGGCGATCGCGCGCATGAGCGGCCTCGCCTACATCATGGACGCCGCGCGCTCGGTGACCGCCGGCGCGATCGACGGCGGCGAGAAGCCCTCGGTGCCGTCGGCGATGCTCAAGTACCACTGCACCGAGTTCGGCCGCCTGGTCGCCAACGACGCGATGGACGTGCACGGCGGCAAGGGCGTGTGCCTGGGACCCCGCAACTACCTCGGCCGCGGCTACCAGGCGGTGCCGATCGCGATCACGGTGGAGGGCGCGAACATCCTGACGCGCAACCTGATCATCTTCGGCCAGGGCGCGGTGCGCTGCCACCCGTACGTGCTCCGGGAGATGAACGCCGCGCGCGACCCGAACCGCGAGCGCGGCCTCGCGGAGTTCGACCAGGCGCTGTTCGGCCACGTCGGCTTCACGCTCTCGAACGCCGCGCGCTCGCTGGTGATGGCGCTGACGCTGGCGCGCTTCACGCGCGTGCCCGAGCACGGCGCCACGACGCGCTACTTCCAGCACATCAACCGCTTCAGCGCCAGCTTCGCCTTCGCGGCCGACGTGTCGATGCTGGCGCTCGGCGGCTACCTGAAGAAGAAGGAGACGCTGTCGGCGCGCCTCGGCGACGTGCTGTCGTCGATGTACCTGGCCTCGATGGTGCTCAAGCACCACGACAACCAGGGCCGCCCGGAGGCCGACCAGCCGGTGGTCGAGTGGGCCTGCCGCTTCCTGCTGTACCGCGCCCAGGAGCAGCTGCACGGCTTCCTGCGCAACTTCCCGGTGCGCTGGCTGGCGGCGGGCATGCGCACGCTGATCTTCCCGCGCGGCCTCACCTACTCGGCGCCGTCCGACCGCCTCGGCCGGCAGATCGTCGACGTGGTGATGACGCCCTCCGAGGCGCGCGACCGCCTGACGCACGGCGTCTACCGCACGGTCGAGCCCGGCAACCCGCTCGGGCTGCTGCAGGAGGCGCTGGTGCTGGCGCTCGCGGCCGAGCCGATCGAGAAGCGCATCCGCATCGAGGGCGTCAAGACCGGCCGGGTCACGGCGCTCGACCTGCCCGGCCAGGTCCAGCAGGCGCTCGCCGCCGGGATCCTGAGCGAGACCGAGGCGGCGCAGCTGCGCGAGTACGACCGCAAGGTCATGGAGCTCGTGCACGTCGACGACTTCGACCCGCACGCGCTGGCGCGGGCCGACGCCGGGACCGACGCGCTCAGCCAGCAGGTCGCCTGAGCCGCCGCCGGGCCGGGGCGAGGTCGCCCCGGCCCGGGCTTAAGCCTTAAGAGCCGTGCCGGCGGACGCCCCGCCGCCCCTCGCGGCCGCCCGGACCATTTGGTAAGCTTTGCTAACTATATGCAAGGCTAACCGAAATGACCGTGCCGTCCGCCGCGCTCGCCGAGGAGCGCACGCTGTCCTACCTGCTGAGCGACGTGGTGCGCCTGATGCGCCGCGACTTCCACGAACGTGCCGAGGGGCTGCGGCTCACGCCGGCGCTGACGCGGCTGCTGTTCTACGTGCACAAGGACCCGGGCTCCCACCAGGCGACGCTGGCGCAGCACCTGGACGTGACGCCGGTGACGCTGTGCCGGATGGTCGACCGGCTGGTGGCGCGCGGCTACGTTCGCCGCCAGCGCGACCCGCATGACCGGCGCGCCGTGCGCCTGTACGTCGCGGCACGCGGCGAGCCGCTGGTCGAGCGCATGATGCGCATCGCCGACGAGACGCGCGGCCGCGCGCTCAAGGGCGTCAGCGCCGCGGAGCAGCGCACGCTCGTGGCGCTGCTCGGCCGCCTCGCCGCCAACCTCGCCGGGAGCGCCTGAGCATGGCCGCGTCGGACCGGGCCGGGAACGAGGTCGCCGAGGACAGCCGCAGCCCGTGGCGCCGCCGGCTCCTGCTGTGGGCGCTGCCGCTCGCCGTGACCGCGGTGGCGGTGGTGCTGTACGGCAGCAGCGGCCGCTACGCCTCCACCGACAACGCCTACGTGCAGCGTGACCGCGTCGACGTCGCGCCGCAGGTGTCGGGGGACGTGCGCGAGGTACACGTCGCCGAGAACCAGCACGTCGCGCCCGGCGACCTGGTGCTGGTGCTGGACGACACGCTGCAGAAGATCGCGGTCGCGGCCGCCGAGTCGCGCCTGACCTCGGCGCGCGCCGAGATCGAGTCGGCGCGCGTCTCGTACCGCGAGAAGGGCGGCGAGATCGAGGTCGCCAAGAGCGCGGCGCTGTACGCGCAGCGCGACCTCAAGCGCCAGGAGGAGCTGATGGCGCGCCAGCTGACCTCGCAGTCGGCGCTCGACGCGGCGCGGCGCATGGCGGACCTGTCGACCGGCGGCATCGAGGTGCTGGAGCTGCAGCGGCGGCAGATCCTGGCGCGCTTCGGCGGCGACGCCTCGCTGCCGGCCGACGCCTACGGCCCGGTGCGCACCGCGCTCGCCGACCTCGCGCGCGCGCGCGTCGACCTCGAGCACACCCGCATCGTCGCGCCGCAGGCGGGGATCGCGAGCCACCTGCCCAAGGTCGGCAGCCGCGTCGACGCCGGCAAGCCGGCGTTCGCGGTCGTCAGCGACAAGAGCGTGTGGGTCGAGGCGAACTTCAAGGAGACCGACCTCGAGTGGGTGCGCCCGGGCGAGCCGGTGCGCGTCGTCATCGACACGTACCCGGACCGCGACTGGCACGGTCGGGTCGAGAGCATCTCGCAGGCCACCGGCGCGGAGTTCTCGCTGCTGCCGCCGCAGAACGCCTCCGGCAACTGGGTCAAGGTGGTGCAGCGCATCGCGGTGCGCGTGGCGCTCGACCTCAAGGCCGACGACCCGCCGCTGCGCGACGGCATGAGCGCGACCGTCGAGATCGACACCGGCCCGCACACCCGCTTCGACCGCTGGTTCGGGCGCCACTGAGGCCGCCGGCGGTGGTGGTCCCGGCGCGCTCGCGCTTCCTGCTCGGCTCCGCGACGGTGCTGGCGACGATGCTGTACGCGATCGACTCGACGATCGTCAACGTCGCGCTGCCGCACATGCAGGGCTCGCTGCAGGCGACCCAGGACCAGGCCTCCTGGATCGTGACCTCCTACATCGTGATCAGCGCCATCGCCACGCCGCTCGCCGGCTGGCTCGGCACCCGCTACGGCCTCAGGGCCGTGCTCGCCACCTGCATCGCCGGCTTCACGCTGGTGTCGATGCTGTGCGGGATCGCGACCGACCTCATCGAGATGGTGCTGTTCCGCTCGGTGCAGGGCGCGTTCGGGGCGGCGCTCGTGCCGCTGTCGCAGGTGGTGCTGCTGCGGGAGTTCCCGCGCGAGCAGCACGGGCGCGTCATGGCACTGTGGGGCATGGGCGTGATGGTGGGCCCGGTGATCGGTCCGACGCTCGGCGGCTGGCTGACCGACGCGCTCAGCTGGCGCTGGGCGTTCTACATCAACGCGCCGATCGGGCTGGTCGCGTGGATCGGGCTGCTGGCGGCGATGCCGAAGAGCGCGCCCGACGCGGGCCGCCCGTTCGACCGCACGGGCTTCCTGCTGCTGTCGTTCGCGATCGGGATGTTCCAGCTGATGCTCGACCGCGGCCAGACCAGCGACTGGTTCGCCTCGACCGAGATCGTCGCCGAGGCCTTCGCCGCGGCGATGTGCCTGTACATGTTCGTGGTCCACTCGCTGACGCGCGCGCACCCGTTCGTCGACGTGCACCTGTTCAAGGACCGCACCTTCACGGTGTCGCTGATCATGATGTTCGCGATCGGCATCGCGGTGATCTCGCCGAGCGTGCTGCTGCCGTCGTTCCTGCAGCAGCTGCAGGGCTACACGCCGACCGAGGCCGGCACGCTGATGGCGGCGCGCGGCGCGGCCTCGATCGTCGCGATGATCCTCGGCGCCCGGCTCTCGAGCCTGTTCGGGCCGCGCGTGACGATGACCATCGGCATCAGCCTCGCGGCGGCCTCGCTGTGGATGATGGCGCGTTTCTCGGTCGACACGCCGGCGTGGCTCGTGGTCACGGTCGGCGTGCTGCAGGGCATCGGCACGCCGCTGACGTTCATGCCGCTGTCGCTGGTCGGGTTTTCGACGCTGCCGGACCGGGCGCGCACCGAGGCCGGCGTGCTCCTGACGCTGCTCAGGAACATCGGCGCCTCGGTCGGCGTGTCGGCGACGGTGGCGCTGCTCGCGCGCTCGGCGCAGGTCAACCAGAGCTACCTCGCCGAGCACTTCACGCCCTACTCCGCGGACCGCTGGCTCGCCGCCGGCACCCAGCCGGGCGCCAACAGCGCGACCGGGCTGCTGGTCGGCGAGATCGGCCGCCAGGCGGCAGCCATCGCCTACGCCAACGACTTCTTCCTGCTGGCAGCGTGTACGCTGCTCACCCTGCCGCTCGTGCTCGCCCTGCGGGGCCCGCGGCAGGCCGTGGTGCCGGCCGGCGCCGCGGCGGTCGACGCGGGACACTAGGCTCATGGGCGAACTCACGCTGGTCCGGCACGCGCAGGCGTCGTTCTTCGGCTCCGACTACGACGCGCTCTCCGAGCTCGGCCGCGAGCAGGCGCGGGCGCTCGGGCGCCACTTCGCGACGCACGGCGTCGCCTTCGACGCGGTCTACGTCGGGCCGCGGCGGCGCCACCGCGAGACGCACGAGCTCGTGGCCGAGGCCCTCGCCGCCGCCGGGCGGCCGTGGCCGGCGGCGCGCGAGCTCCCCGAGCTCGACGAGCACGACGGCGTCGCGGTGCTCAAGCACGCGCTCGGCCGGCCGGAGTCGGAGCGCGCGGCGATGGAGGCCCGCGACCCGGGCGACGGGGCGCGCGAGCAGGTGATCCGCGAGTTCTTCCGCCGCTACCGCGAGGTGATGCGCGACTGGGCGGCCGGCACGCTCGAGGTGCCGGGCGTCGAGCCGTGGGCGGAGTTCCGGGCGCGCTCGCTGCGCGCGCTCGACGCGCTGTGCCGCACGCCGGGGCGCGTGGTCGCCTTCACCTCCGGCGGACTCGTGTCCTCGGCCGCCGGCTGGCTGCTCGGCCTCGACGAGGAGCGGGTCATCGAGCTCTCGGCGGTGCTGCGCAACACCGCGCTCAGCGAGGTGCGCTACTCCGGCAACCGGCGCAGCCTCGTCAGCTTCAACGCGCTGCCGCACCTGCCGGACCCGCGCGCCGTCACGGCGGTGTGAGCGCGCCCTGGCGCTGCCGCGCCCAGTACAGGTAGAACGGCAGCCCCGCCACCATGACCGCGAGGCCGCCGAGCGCGAGCCGGGGCGTGGCGTGGAAGGTGTTGACGATCAGCGCCGCCGACACCAGCACGAACAGCGCCGGCAGCCACGGGTAGCCGAGCGCGCGGTAGGGCCGCGGCGCGTCCGGCAGCGTGCGCCGGAACACGAACAGCGTGCTCGCGCTCAGGCCGTAGAACAGCCACACCGAGAAGGTCGCAGCGTCGGTCAGGAGGTCGTAGGAGCCTGAAAGCGCGAGCACGCTCGCCCAGCCCGCCTGCGCGAGCACCGCGCGCGTCGGCACGTGCGTGCGCGCCGACACCTCGCCGAGCGGGCGGAAGAACAGCCCCTCGCGGGCCATCGCGAACGGGATGCGGGCACCGGCGATCGCCGAGGCCTGCAGCGAGCCGTAGGCCGACAGCATCAGCGCCCCGGCGGCAATCGTCACCGCCGCCGGGCCGACGAAGCGGCGCATGACCTCGGTGGCCACCGAGGAGGTCGCGGAGACGCTGCCGATCTCCTGCGGCGTCAGCACGTAGAAGTAGGCGAGGTTGACCGCCACGTACAGCGCGCCGACCACGAGCATGCCGCCGACGAAGGCGCGCGGCAGGTCGCGGGCCGGGTCGCGGATCTCGCCGGCCAGCGGCGCGACGTTGGCCCAGCCGTCGTAGGCCCACAGCGCCCCCAGCATCGCCGCGCCGAAGCCCGCGAGGCCGCCGCGCGCGGACTCGGCCACGCCCTCGCAGCTCGCGCCGGCCGCCGGCAGCGCCAGGTGGCCGAAGCTGCCGGTCGCGAGCGCGAACGCGCCGAGCGCGAGCGCCGCGAGCAGCACCACCTTGGCGCCGGTCAGCAGCTCGGCGGTGCGCCCGCCGGTCACGACCGAGCGGCAGTTGATGAGCGCCACGGTCCAGAGCGCGGCGAGCGCGACCACGACGATGCCGCTCAGGTGCAGGCGCGTGCCGGCGACGGTGAGCGCCAGCACGTCGCCCTCGAGCGCGCCGCCGAGCGCCACGTTCAGGAAGATCGCGAAGCCCACCGCGAGCGCCGCCTGCGAGCCCGACTTGTAGATCGCGAAGGTGGTCCAGCCGTAGACGAAGCCGACCGCGCGGCCGTAGGCGCGGCGCAGGAACACGTACTCGCCGCCGGCCTCGGGCAGGAGCGCCGCGACCTCGGCGTAGGCGAAGGTGCCGGCGAGCGCCAGCAGCCCGGCCGCGACCCACACCGCGAGCACGAGCGCCGGGCTGCCGACGTTGCAGGTCATGACCCGCGTCTTGAGGAAGACGCCGGTGCCGATCATGTTCGCGACGTTGATCGCGATCGCGCCCGTCAGCGTGAGCCCGCGGACGAGCTCGGAACGGGGGGAACCGCCTGGCGTCATCGGTTCCCCCGTTCCGCGGGCCCGATCAGAAGAGGCCCACCACCTTGCCGTTGTCGTCGATGTCGATGTGGTCGGCCGAGGGCACCTTCGGCAGGCCGGGCATCGTCATGATGTCGCCGCAGATCATCACGATGAACTCCGCGCCGGCGGCGAGCCGCACCTCGCGGACGTTCACGACGTGCCCGGACGGCGCGCCGCGCAGCGACGGGTCGGTCGAGAACGAGTACTGGGTCTTGGCGACGCACACCGGGTAGTGGCCGTAGCCGGACTCCTGCAGCTGCTTGATCTGGCCGCGCACCTTGCTGTCGGCGGTGATGTCGGCGGCGCCGTAGATCTTGGTGGCGATCGCCTTCATCTTGTCCCACAGCGGCGTCGCGTCCTCGTACACGAAGTGGAACTTCGAGGACTTCTTCTCGGCGACCTCGACCACCGCGCGCGCGACCGCCTCGGCGCCGGCGCCGCCCTCGGCCCAGTGGCGCGCCGAGATCACCGGCACCTTGAGGTGGGAGAGCTTCGACTGCAGCAGCTTGAACTCCGCCTCGGTGTCGAAGGTGAAGTGGTTGACCGACACCACGCACGGCAGGCCGTAGTGCTGCTGCACGTTGTTGACGTGCCGCTCGAGGTTGGCGATGCCCTTCTCGAGCGCCGCCAGGTTCTCCTTGTTGACCTCCTTGAGGTCGCAGCCGCCGTGGTACTTGAGCGCGCGGATCGTCGCCACGATCACCGCGGCCGCGGGCTCGAGGCCCGCCTTGCGGCACTTGATGTCGATGAACTTCTCGGCGCCGAGGTCGGCGCCGAAGCCGGCCTCGGTGACGACGTAGTCGGCGAGCTTGAGCGCCGTCTGGGTCGCCAGCACCGAGTTGCAGCCGTGGGCGATGTTGGCGAACGGCCCGCCGTGGATGAAGGCCGGGTTGTTCTCGAGCGTCTGCACGAGGTTGGGCTTGAGCGCGTCGCGCAGCAGCACCGTCATCGCGCCGTTGGCCTTGAGCTGGTGGGCGCGCACCGGCTTCTGGTCGCGGGTGTAGCCGACGACGATGTTGCCGAGGCGGGTCTTCAGGTCCTTGAGGCTGGTCGAGAGGCAGAAGATCGCCATCACCTCGGAGGCGACCACGATGTCGAAGCCGTCCTGGCGCGGGTAGCCGTTGCCGGGACCGCCGAGCGAGCAGGTGATGTCCCGCAGCGCGCGGTCGTTCATGTCCATCACGCGCTTCCACGTGATGCGGCGCACGTCGATGCCGAGCTCGTTGCCGTGGTGGATGTGGTTGTCGACCAGCGCCGCCAGCAGGTTGTTGGCGAGCGCGATCGCGTTGAAGTCGCCGGTGAAGTGGAGGTTGATGTCCTCCATCGGCACGACCTGCGCGAGTCCGCCGCCGGCCGCGCCGCCCTTCATGCCGAACACCGGCCCGAGGCTCGGCTCGCGCAGGCAGATCACCGCCTTCTTGCCGATGCGGTTGAGCGCATCGCCGAGGCCGACGGTGGTCGTGGTCTTGCCCTCGCCGGCGGGCGTCGGGCTGATCGCCGACACCAGGATCAGCTTGCCGTTGGGCCGCGACTTCAGGCCCTCGACGTAGTCGAGGGAGATCTTCGCCTTGTGCTTGCCGTACGCGTCCAGGGCGTCCTCGGGGATGCCGAGCTTCGCCGCCACCTGGGTGATCGGCTTCATCGTCGCGGCCTGTGCAATTTCGATGTCGGAACGCACGAATCTCTCCCTATTTAGAGCCCGCCTCGGCGGGTAATATATTGCATATCAACGGCCCGGCCCAGCACCGGGATCCCCTCAGACCGCGCGGGCCGCGATGCTGCGTCGCGGCAAGCCGCGCCGGGCCGCGAGTTCCGCTGAGCGCCGCGCCGCTTCGCCGGCCGTCACGCGCACGAGTCCCGCCGGCGTGGTCGCCTCGATCCCCGCCTCCGTGACCACGAAGTCCATCAGCACGTCGTGCGGCTGCGGCTCGCTCGTGGTGAGCCGCGACAGCTCGAAGGCGAGCGCGATCGCGACCGGCTGCGGCGAGATCGCCGCGAGCGTGCGGTCGAAGAACCCGCCGCCGTAGCCCAGCCGGTCGCCGGCCGGGCCGATGCCCACCGCCGGGATCAGGAGCGCATCCGGCTCGAGGCGCGCCGTGCCCTGCGGCACCGGCACGCCGTAGGCGCCCTCGGTCATCGCGACCCCCGGCCACCATTCGTGGAACTCGAGCGGCTGGCCCTTGCCGACGACGACCGGCAGGGCGAGGCGCGCGCCGCGGCGCGCGAGGCCCGCGACGAACCCGCGGGCGTCGAACTCGGCCTGGAACGGCCAGCAGAAGCCGACCACGCCGGCCGCGAGCCCGCCGAAGGCCGCCTCGAGGATGGCCTCGATCGCGGCGCTCCAGCGCGCGTGGTCGGCCGCGGGCGCCGCGAGGCGGCACCCGATCAGGCGCGCGCGCTCGGCGCGGCGGCGCGCGGCGAGTTCGGGGGTCAGCGGCATGGCGGCTCCTCGCCCGAGTGTACCCGGGTGCGGCCGGCCCAACGGGACGGCACGCGACGCCGGGTGGCCCCGGCGCGACGTCGCCGACCGCCCCTCAGCCGGGCGTGCGCGGGCGCGGCAGCACGAAGGTGGCGCGCGCCTCGGGCGTGTCGAGCTCGCCGGCCGGGTAGTAGCGGCGGAAGTACTCGGCGCTCGTGAGCTCGGGATAGCGCGCGAGGAACTCCTCGAAGCCGAGCGCCGGCGCCTCCTCGGCCAGGCGCTCGGCGATCAGCGCGAGGTAGGCGATCGTCAGCGTCTCGTGATACAGGGAGCTCTTGCCGAGGCGCGCCGCGAAGCCCTGGATCGCGCGCTTCATCGCCACGCAGGCGCCCGGGAAGTCGTGGCGCCTCAGGTACAGGAAGCCGGCGCGCAGGTGGCCGCGATGGTCGAACTCGGCCGGCGGCAGCGTGCCGGCCTCGAGGCGGTCGAGGAACTCGCGATCGTCGCTGGGCGTCGGCACGGCGCGCGGGGTCTCCATTCTGCGACGGGCCTCTCACCCGGGCCGGTCCCGGGGCCCGGGACCTGTGACGAGGCTCGCTTCGGCGGGCGGCGTCCGGGTGCAATATGTCGCACGGGCCCCTTCCCGGCAACCGCGGTCGGCATGGATCTCAAGCTCATAGAGGAAAAGCAGGTCGTCGAGCGCTACCTGCGCGGCCGGCTCACGCCGCCGGAGGCGCGCTTCTTCGAGCAGGTGGTGCGCGAGTCGCCGCAGATCGTCGAGCAGATGGGTCTGCCCGAGGCGCTCAAGCGCATGATGCGGCTGCTGGACGACACCGGCACCGAGTGGCGCGAGCA
>JAFEDP010000149.1 GCA_018241545.1 Pseudomonadota bacterium | reverse complement strand
GAGCTCGAGCGTCGCCTCGAGGATGCCGAGCCGCGCCCGCGCCTCGAGCCAGCGGTAGTAGGCGGTGCGCAGGTCGCGGTCGATGCGGCCGGCGAGCGCGGCGCGCGCCTCGCGCGCGGCCTCGGCCTGCGCCGCGCTCGAGGCGCGCGCGGCACCCAGGCGCGCGTCGTAGAGCGGCTGGGTCAGCGTGAGCTTGGTCTCCTGCTCGCGCGGCCGCAGGAAGTCGATGCGCTGGTTCGCGACCGGCTGGAAGCGCGCCTGGCCGCTCAGCTGGTTGAGCGAGGCGTACACCGGGTTCAGCAGGTCGCCGACCGGGAAGTCGATCGTGCGGCCGCCGTCCGCGGCCGAGTAGCGCGCGTTGAAGTCGAGCGCGGGCAAGTAGCGCGCCCGGGCCTGGTCGAGCGCCGCGAGCCGCAGGCTCGCCTCGGCGCCGGCGGCGTCGAGCTCGAGGTTGGCCTCGAGCGCCTCGGCGACGAGGCGTGCGACCACCCGGTCGACGGGCTCGGCGGGGGCTGGCTCGTCGGCGCGCGCGAGCGGCACCGCGAGCAGCAGGCCGAAGGCGACCACGAGCGCGGTGACGGCGCCTAACAGGCGCGCATAGTCACGTGTCGAACCGCTGGACATGTGTCAATTCCATGGCAAAAAAAATCAGCCCGTCCGGGGGCTGCCGAGCGCGCGCAGCAGCGACAGCGCGTACTCGCTGAAGTCCGGGATCGCGATGCCGAAGCGCGCGAGGTCCGCGGACTTGGCCGTCGCCAGCTGGATGACCCCGTGAGTGAAGGCCCACAGCGTCACGGCGTAGAGCCCGGGGTCGCCGATGTCCGAGCGGATGCTGCCGTCGGCGATGCCGGCGCGGATCGCCTCGACGACCACCGCGATGGCCTGGTCGCCCTTGACCGCGCACGCGCCCTCGTTGGAGCCCGGCTCGGGCGACACCGAGTGCGCCTGGAAGCGCGCGCAGACGTCGAAATAGTGCGGGAAATCCTGCGCGTAGCGCATGTAGGCACGGCCGATCGCCTCGACCTGGTCGAGGCCGCGGCCATGCTGCGCGACCGCCTCGAGGAAGCGCATGCGCAGCATCTCGAGCGCACGCTCGCCGATCGCGAACTGCAGCTCGTCGCGATCGCGGAAGTAGACGTAGAGCAGCGCCCGCGACAGGCGCGCGCGCTTGGCGACCTGGTCCATGGTCACCGAGTCCCAGCCCTTCTCGGCGTACAGGCGTTCGGCGGCGTCGACGATCTCGGCGCGCCGGCGCTCCTTCTCCTCCTCGCGACGTTCGGCGATGTAGGACATGGAAGCGATCCTAGCGCGTTATTGACATCGTGTCAATATATAGACAGATGTCTTAGAGCCCGCGTCAGATGACCCGGTGGCGGCGCTCGCCGCGGTAGAAGGCGGTGACGTTGGCGGCCACCTCGTCGATCGCCCGCTGGCGCGCCTCGCGCGCCGCCCAGGCCGTGTGCGGCGTCACGATCAGGTTGACGAGGTCGGGGGCGAGCAGCGGGCTGCCGTGGGCGGGCGGCTCCTCCTCGAGGACGTCGACCGCAGCGCCGCCGAGCCGTCCGGCGCGCAGCGCCGCGGCGAGCGCGGCGGCATCGACCAGGCCCCCGCGCGCCGTGTTGATCAGCACCGCGTCGGCCTTCATGAGCGCGAGCGCGGGCGCGCCGATCAGCCCGCGCGTCGCCGGCGTGATCGGGCAGTGCAGCGTCAGCACGTCGACCCGCGGCAGCAACGCCTCGAGCGCGACCCGCCCGGGCGCGGGCGCCTCGCCGGGGCGCGCGGCGACCTGCACGTCCATGCCGAACGCCCGCGCCAGGCGCTCGACCGCGCGGCCGAGCGTGCCGTAGCCGACGATGCCGAGCGTGCGTCCGGCGAGCTCGCGCACCGGCCAGGCGGGCGCCTCGCCGCCGCGCTCCCAGGCCCCGGCCTTGAGTGCCCGGTCGTACTCGCGCAGCCGGTGGGTGAGCGCGAGCAGCACCGCGAACACGTGCTGCGCCACCGAGGCGGTGCAGTAGTCGGCGATGTTGCAGACCGCGATCCCGCGCTCGCGCGCCGCCTCGAGGTCGACGTTGTTGGTGCCGGTCGCGGTCAGCGCGACGAGGCGCAGCGCGGACTGGGCCTCGAGGCGCGCGCGCCCGAGCAGCGAGCGGTTGCAGACGACGACCTCGGCGCCGGCGATGCGCTCGTCGACCTCGGCATCCGAGCTCGCCTCGTGGATCTTAAGTCCCGGCAGCGCGGCCAGCAGCCGCGTCGGGTCCAGGTCGCCCGCGACGGCCACCGAGCCGTAGTCGAGGAATACCGCGCGCATCAGCGGCGGCCGGCGGTGCGTGGCGTCGTCACGGCGGGGCACGTTACCGGCCGCCCGGTGGCCGGACAAGGGCGCGCGACCCGGCCGCATCGGCTACGATAGGCGCTCAGGTCCCGCCCGGACCGCAAAGTTGCGCAAAGATGCGCACGTGCGGCCCGCGCCCGCGCCGGGCCACCCGGCGAAACCCGTACAGTAGGCGACCCCGCCGACCGGCGGTGTCCGCCCTGCCGTCTGCCTGAGGAGCTCCGCGACCCGCCATGTGGATCGTCAGCCTGGCCCTGCGCCGTCCATACACGTTCATCGTGCTGGCGGTCGCGATCACGCTGCTCGGCGCGTTCTCGATCCTGCGCACGGCCACCGACATCTTCCCGGACATCCGCATCCCGGTCGTCGCGACGATCTGGAACTACGCCGGGCTGTCGCCGCAGAACATGGCGACGCGCGTGATCCTGCAGAGCGAGCGCAACGCCCAGACCACGGTCACCGACGTCGAGCACACCGAGTCGCAGTCGCTGAACGGCATCGCGGTCGTCAAGTACTTCTTCCAGCCGCAGGTCAACGAGGACCTCGCCTACGCGCAGATCACGGGCGTGTCGCAGGCGCTGCTGCGCCAGGTGCCGCCCGGCACCACGCCGCCTTTCATCCTCGCCTACAACGCCTCGACGGTGCCGATCCTGCAGCTCGCGCTGTCGAGCACGACGCTGTCGGAGCAGCAGATCTTCGACCTGTCGACCAACATCCTGCGGCCGGCGCTCGCCACCGTGCAGGGCGCGGCCATGCCGTGGCCCTACGGCGGCCTGCAGCGCCAGGTGCAGATCGACCTCGACCCGGAGGCGCTGCGCGCCCACGGCCTGTCGCCGGCCGAGGTCAGCAGCGCGATCGGCGCGCAGAACCTGATCCTGCCGGCCGGCACGCAGAAGATCGGCGACCGCGAGTACTACATCGACATCAACGGCAACGCGCGCACCATCGCCGACTTCAACAACGTGCCGATCCGCGCCCAGGACGGCCAGGTCGTGTACGTGCGCGACGTGGCGCACGTGCGCGACGGCTATCCGCCGCAGACCAACATCGTGCGCCGCGACGGCACGCGCGCCGTGCTGCTCAGCGTCCTCAAGAGCGGCAGCGCCTCGACGCTGGAGATCATCCGCAGCATCAAGGCGCGCCTGCCGCAGATCCAGGAGTCGCTGCCGGAGGGCCTCAAGATCGAGGCGATCGGCGACCAGTCGCTGTTCGTCAGCGCCGCGATCGGCGGCGTGATCCGCGAGGCGGTGATCGCGGCGGCGCTGACCGCGCTGATGATCCTGCTGTTCCTCGGCAGTTGGCGCAGCACGCTGATCATCGCGATCTCGATCCCGCTGTCGATCCTCGCCTCGATCGCCTGCCTGTCGGCGCTCGGCGAGACCATCAACATCATGACGCTCGGCGGGCTCGCGCTCGCGGTCGGCATCCTGGTCGACGACGCGACCGTGACCATCGAGAACATCAACTGGCACCTCGAGCACGGCGAGGACGTGCAGACGGCGATCCTGTCGGGCGCGCAGCAGATCGCGCTGCCGGCGCTGGTCTCGACGCTCGCGATCTGCATCGTGTTCGTGCCGATGTTCCTGCTGGCCGGGATCGCCAAGTTCCTGTTCGTGCCGCTGGCCGAGGCGGTGGTGTTCGCGATGCTGGCCTCCTACCTGCTGTCGCGCACGCTGGTGCCGACGCTCGCCAAGTACTGGCTGCGGCCGCATTCGCCGACGGCAACGGTGCCGGCGTGGCGCGCCGGCTTCGACCGCCGCTTCGAGCAGCTGCGCACGGCCTACCGCGAGGCGCTCGGGCGCGCGCTGCGCGCCGGGCCGCGCTTCGCGCTGCCGTTCCTGCTGGCGATGGTCGCGACCGCGCTGCTCGCCTTCCCGCTCGGCCGCTACCTGCCGGGGCTCGGCCAGGACTTCTTCCCGACCGTCGACGGCGGCCAGATCCGCCTGCACCTGCGCGCGCCCACCGGCAGCCGCATCGACGAGACCACCCGGCTGTGCGACTCGGTCGAGCGCACCATCCGCGAGCTGATCCCGGCGCGCGAACTCGAGACGCTGGTCGACAACATCGGCGTGCCCTACAGCGGCATCAACCTCGCCTACTCGACCTCGGCGCCGGTCGGCCCGGGCGATGCCGACGTCTACGTGGCGCTCGCGCCCGGCCACCGTCCGACCGCGCAGTACGTGCGACTGCTGCGCCAGAAGCTCGCCGCCACCTACCCGTCGACCACGTTCTCGTTCCCGGCCGCCGACATCGTCGGCCAGATCCTCAACTTCGGCCTGCCGGCACCGATCGACGTGCAGATCGCCGGCTACAACGTCGACGGCAACCGCGCCTACGCCAACGCGCTGCAGCAGAAGCTGCGCACGGTGCCGGGAGTGGCGGACCTGCGCATCCACCAGGCCTTCGACTACCCGCAGATCAACGTCAACGTCGACCGCACCAAGGCGGCGCTGCTGGGCCTCACCGAGCAGAACGTCGCCTCGGACCTCCTGATCTCGCTGTCCGGCAGCGCCCAGACCGCGCCGTCCTGGTGGATCGATCCGAAGACCGGCTCGACCTACAGCGTCACGGCGCAGACGCCGCAGTACCGCATGGACTCGCTGAGCGCGCTGCACGCGCTGCCGGTCACGCCGGGCATCCCCGGCACGCCCTCGCAGCTGCTCGCCAACCTCGCGACCTTCGAGCGCACCAGCGCGCCGGCGGTCGTCAGCCACTACAACGCGCAGCCGGTGATCGACCTGTACGCCGCCGTCGACGGTGCCGACCTCGGCTACGTGGCCGGCGAGATCGACCGGATCCTGGCGGCGACCCGCGCCGAGGTGCCGCGCGGCACCCAGGTCGCGGTGCGCGGCCAGGTGCAGACGATGCGCGCCTCGTTCAGCGGCCTGCTGTTCGGCCTCGTCGGCGCGGTGGTGCTCGTCTACCTGCTGATGGTCGTGCAGTTCCAGTCGTGGCTCGACCCGTTCATCATCATCACGGCGCTGCCGGCCGCGCTCGCCGGCATCGTCTGGATGCTGTTCATCACGCACACCACCGTCAGCGTGCCCTCGCTGACGGGCGCGATCATGTGCATGGGCGTCGCTACGGCCAACAGCGTGCTGATCGTCAGCTTCGCGCGCGACCGCATGAACGCCGGCGACCCGGCGTTCGAGGCCGCGTGGCTCGCCGGGTTCGTGCGCTTCCGGCCGGTGCTCATGACCGCGCTCGCGATGATCATCGGCATGGTGCCGATGGCGCTCGGGCTGGGCGAGGGCGGCGAGCAGAACGCGCCGCTCGGCCGCGCGGTAATCGGCGGCCTGGTGTTCGCCACGGTGGCGACGCTGCTGTTCGTGCCCACCGTCTTCAACCTGATCCACGGCCGACCGAGCGCCGCGCCCGCTGGCGCGCCGGCCGCGACGCCCGGAGCCCCGCATGTCTGACGACCCCACTCCCGGCGCGGCGCCGCCGCCCGCCGGCCCCGCCGCGCGCCGCCTGCTGCAGGCCGTGATCGTTGTGGCGCTCCTCGTCGCCGCCTGGGGCATCGTGAGCCGCGTGCTGGCGCGTGCCTCGCTCGCCGCCGAGACCGCGGCGGTGTCGGTGCCGGCCGTGACCACCGCGCACCCGGTCGCCGTCGCCGAGGGCGAGTCGCTGGTGCTGCCCGGCAGCGTGCAGCCGTACTTCGAGGCGCCGATCTACGCGCGCACCAGCGGCTACCTCAAGGTCTGGCACACCGACATCGGCACCCACGTCACCAAGGGCCAGGTGCTCGCCGAGATCGACGCGCCCGAGCTCGACCAGCAGTACGCCCAGGCGCAGGCCGACGTCTCTACCGCCGAGGCCAACTACCGCCTCGCGCGGATCACCGACGAGCGCTGGCAGGGGCTGCTCGCCACCGAGTCGGTGTCCAAGCAGGACGCCGACCAGCGCGCCGGTGACGCGGCGGCCAAGCAGGCCGCGCTGCAGTCGGCGACCGCGAACCTGGCGCGGCTGCGCGAGCTCGAGTCGTTCAAGCAGGTGCGCGCGCCGTTCGACGGCGTCGTGACCATGCGCAACACCGACATCGGCGCGCTGATCAACGCCGGGCAGAGCGCCGGCGGGGCGCTGTTCCGCGTCTCGGACACCCACCGGCTGCGCATCTACGTCGCCGTGCCGGAGCCGTACGCGGCGGCGATGGTCGCGGGCCTGCCGGCCGAGCTCGCCTTCGCCGAGCACCCCGGCCGCCACTTCCCGGCCAAGGTCGTGTACACGGCGCACGCGCTCGATCCGGCGATGCGCACGCTGCAGGTGGAGCTGCAGGTCGACAACGCCGGCGGCGAGTTGCTGCCGGGCGCCTACGCCGAGGTGCACTTCCAAGTGGCCGCCGGCGCGGTCGCGCCGCGGGTGCCGGTCAACGCGCTGATCTTCCGCTCGGGCGGCCTGATGGTCGCGACGGTCGGCGCCGACCACCGCGTGAGCCTGCGCAAGATCGTCGCCGGCCGCGACTTCGGCACCGAGATCGAGGTGCGCTCGGGTCTCGGTCCCGGCGACGAGGTCGTCGTCAACCCGCCCGACTCGCTGATCGACGGGGTCGAGGTGCGGGTGGTGCCGCCGCCGGCGGCGCCGGGCGGCCGCTGATGCGACGCCGCGCCTCGGTGCTGCTGCTCGCCGGCGCCGTGGCGGGCTGCACGCTCGCGCCGCGCTACGAGCGCCCGGCCACCGAGGTGCCG
>JAFEDP010000148.1 GCA_018241545.1 Pseudomonadota bacterium | reverse complement strand
TGGTGCCCGCGAGCCGGCGCGGGTCCTCCATCACGTAGGTGACGAGCTCGCGCAGCGCGAGCTGGAACTCGCCGTCGACCTCGGCGTCGCGGTGCACGACCGTCAGCGCACCGTCGGCGTCGACTCGGTCGAAGCAGTCGAGCGCGTCGCGCAGCATCGCCAGCGCGAGGCGGGACATCTTGCGCACGTCGCGGTAGAAGCTCTGCAGCGGCGCGGCCGTACGCGCGCCGTCGAGCTCGAGCGCGAGGCGCGCGATCTTGCGCGCCGCGTGGCCGACGCGCTCGAGGTCGGTCGCGACGCGCCCGACGGTCAGCACGAGCCTGAGGTCGCCGGCCACCGGCTGGCGCCGCGCCAGGAGACCCACGATCTCCTCCTCGATCGCGCGCGCGGCCGCCTCGACCTGGGCATTGCGCGCGATGACCTCGCGCGCGCCCGCCTCCTCGTCGCCGAGGAGCGCCTGCACCGCCCGCTGCACCTGGTCGATCGCGAGCCCGCCGAGGCCGAGCACGCGCAGGCGCAGCTCCAGCAGCTCGCCGTCGAACGTCCGAACGATGTGGCCTTCCACGGGACGCCCCGCTCAGCCGAAGCGGCCGGTGATGTAGTCCTCGGTCAGCCGGTGCCTCGGGTTCGTGAAGATCTGGTCGGTGGCGCCGACCTCGATCAGGTCGCCGAGGTGGAAGTAGGCGGTGCGCTGCGACACGCGCGCCGCCTGCTGCATGTTGTGGGTGACGATGACGATCGTGTAGTTGCGCCGCAGCTCGTCGATCAGGTCCTCGATCTTCGCCGTGGCGATCGGGTCGAGCGCCGAGCACGGCTCGTCCATCAGGATGACCTCGGGGTCGACCGCGATGGCGCGCGCGATGCACAGCCGCTGCTGCTGGCCGCCCGACAGGCTGGTGCCGGAATGGTCGAGGCGGTCCTTGACCTCGTCCCACAGCCCCGCCTTGCGCAGCGAGGTCTGCACGACCTCGTCGAGGTCGGCGCGGTTGGCGGCCAGCCCGTGGATGCGCGGCCCGTAGGCGATGTTCTCGTAGATCGACTTCGGGAACGGGTTCGGCTTCTGGAAGACCATGCCGACGCGCGCCCGCAGCTGCACGACGTCCTGGCGCTTGTCGTAGATGTCCTGGCCGTCGAGCGTGATCGAGCCGGTGACGCGCGCGCCCTCGATCGTGTCGTTCATGCGGTTGAGCGAGCGCAGGAACGTCGACTTGCCGCAGCCGGAGGGGCCGATCAGCGCGATCACGGCGTTGCGGCCGATGTCGAGGCTGACGTCCTTGATCGCGTGCTTCTCGCCGTAGTGGACGTTCACGTGGCGCGCGCTCACCACCGGGTTCTCGACCGTGACCTCGCCGACGGTGCGCGTGTCGATCACGGCGCCGGGACGCGGCGGCTCCGGCGCCGCGCGTGGCGATGCGCGCGGCGCGCTCGGCGGGGCCTGGTCACCGGTCGTCGTCATGGAAGTCGCCACGATGGTTCACCCCGATCCTACCAACGCCGCTCGAAGCGGCTGCGCAGCACGACCGCCGCGGCGTTCATGACCAGCAGGAACGCGAGCAGCACGATAATCGCCCCCGAGGTGCGCTCGACGAACGCACGCTCCGGGCTGTTCGACCACAGGTACACCTGCACCGGCAGCACGGTGGCCGCGCTCGTCAGCCCGCGCGGCACGTCGGCGACGAAGGCGACCATGCCGATCATCAGCAGCGGCGCGCTCTCGCCGAGCGCGCGCGCCATGCCGATGATCGCGCCGGTCAGCATGCCCGGCAGCGACAGTGGCAGCACATGGTGCAGCACCGTCTGCACCGGCGAGGCCCCCATGCCGAGCGCCGCCTCGCGGATCGACGGCGGCACCGCCTTGAGCGCGGCGCGGCTGGTGATGATGATGGTCGGCAGCGTCATCAAGGTGAGCACGAGGCCGCCCACCAGCGGCGCCGAGCGCGGCAGGCCGAAGAACTGGATGAACACCGCGAGCCCGAGCAGGCCGAACACGATCGACGGCACGGCCGCGAGATTGTTGATGTTGACCTCGATCAGGTCGGTCAGCCGGTTGCGCGGCGCGAACTCCTCGAGGTAGACCGCGGCCGCCACGCCGATCGGGAACGACAGCGCCAGCGTCACGACCAGCGTCAGCAGCGAGCCCACCACCGCGCCCCAGACGCCCGCCTGCTCCGGCTCGCGCGAGTCGCCGCCGGTGAAGAAGCCGACGTTGAACCGCTTGGCCACCCGGTGCCCGGCTGCCAGCCGGTCGAACCAGGCGATCGTGCGGTCGTCGACGTTGCGGTCCGCCTCCGGGGCGCGGCGGTCGACCTGGCCCTTGGCAAGCAGGTCGACCTGGTCCTTGGCCAGCAGCCAGACGCTCTCGCGCTGGCCGACCAGCGCGGGGTTGGCGAGCACGCGCTCGCGCAGCTGCACCTCGGCGGCAGAGCTGACGAGCGCGTACAGAGCGCGCAGCTCGGGCCGTTCGGTGACCTCCGGGAACTGCGCCCGCAGCGCGCCCTTGACGAGCGCCGCGTAGTCGGCCGACTCGAGGTCGGCGCGCGCGTGGGTCCCGTTCGGGTCGAGCACCTCACGGGTGTAGTCGACCTCGAGGCGCAGGTAGGTCTGGGCGAACGCGCCGTAGCCCTGCGCGATGATGGTGTAGAACACGAACACCACGAACACGATCCCGATCGCCACCGCGGCGAGGCCGGCGGCGCGGAACAGCCGCTCGCTGCGGTAGCGGCGCCGCAGCGAGGCGGCGACCTTGGCGTGCGTCGGGCGCGTGCTGGCGGCGGCCGGGCTACTCATACTGTTCCCGGTAGCGGCGCACGATCTGCAGCGCCACGATGTTGAGCCCGAGCGTCACGACGAACAGCACGAGCCCGAGCGCGAACGCCGCCAGCGTCTTCGGGCTGTCGAACTCCTGGTCGCCCACCAAGAGCGTCACGATCTGCACGGTCACGGTGGTGACCGCCTGCAGCGGGTTGACGGTGAGGTTCGCGGACAGCCCGGCGGCCATGACGACGATCATCGTCTCGCCGATGGCGCGCGACACCGCCAGCAGCACGCCGCCGGCGATGCCCGGCAGCGCGGCCGGCAGCACTACCTGCCGGATCGTCTCCGAACGCGTCGCGCCGAGCGCGTACGCGCCGTCGCGCAGCGAGCGCGGCACCGCGGTGATCATGTCGTCGGCCAGCGAGGAGACGAACGGGATGATCATGATCCCCATCACGAGTCCGGCGGCCAGCGCGCTCTCCGAGGCGACCGTGAGCCCGACCGCCTGGCCGGCGCCGCGCAGCAGCGGACCGACCGTGAGCGCCGCGAAGAACCCGTAGACGACGGTCGGCACGCCCGCCAGCAGCTCGAGCAGCGGCTTGGTCACGGCCCGCACCCGCCGGTCGGCGTACTCGGCGAGATAGATCGCCGAGAACAGCCCGATCGGCACCGCGATCAGCATCGCGATCGCGGAGATCAGCAGCGTACCGAGGAACAGCGGCACGGCGCCGAAGGCGCCGCTCGAGCCCACCTGGTCGGCCCGGATCGCCATCTGCGGGCTCCACTTGAGCCCGAACAGGAACTCGCCGATCGGCACCATGCGGAAGAACTGCAGCGCCTCGTACAGGACCGAGACCACGATGCCGATCGTGGTCGCGATCGCGAGCAGCGAGCACAGCAGCAGGTTGAGCTCGACCAGGCGCTCGACGCGGTTGCGCGCGCGCATCTGCGGACCGACGCGCCGCCACACGAGCAGCCCGCCCGCGAGCCCGACCCCGAGCGCGAGGCTGCCGCCGGCGAGGCGGCCGATGCCCTCGAGGCGGCGCCACTCGGCGGCGGCGGCCTGGACCTGCGGCGGCGCGTCGGCCGCCGCGACGCTGCCGTCGACCACGTTGCGCACGTCGTTGAGCAGCAGCCCCTTCTGGTCGTCCGTCAGCCCCGCCGCGGCCCCCGGCTGGTGCGCGAGCACCAGGTCCACGAGCACCCGCTCCTGCAACACCTGCCAGGCGCCGAGGACGGCGAGCGCCGGGAACACGCACCAGATCGCGGCCAGCAGCCCGTAGTAGCCGGGCAGCGAGTGCAGCTGGCGGATGCCGGACGGCCCGCCCACCGCGGCGAGCGCGCGCCGGCGCGCCAGCCGGTAGGCGAGCGCACCGAGCACCAGGACCATGACGATGAAGGAAGAGGTCTGCATGCGAACCCGCGATGGCGTCCCGTGCAAGCGCCGCGCGGGGCCGATCCCCGATCGACGCCCGCGCCCGCCGGCCGCGGATATTGTCGGTGGTGCGGCCGTGCGGAACGCGCGGATTATCGGCGGACATTGTGACGCTTTTGTTGCAGTCGCCGGCCGGCCCCCTCAGGAATCGCGCGCAAGCCGTTGTCCCGGCTGGCGCTGTTCGGCGGCAGGCCGGCGCGCGGGGGCGCCGCAGAACGCTTGCCCGCGGGGGTGGCCGCCGCTATAAAGGCGCGCCGCCATGCGACGGGAGTGCCGATGTCGGACGTGCTTGCGCTCACCGAGGAACTGATCCGCCGCCTGTCGGTGAGCCCCGAGGATGGCGGCTGCCAGGCCCTCATGACCGCGCGGCTCGAGCACGCGGGCTTCGCCATCGAGCGCCTGCCCTTCGGCCCGGTCGAGAACTTCTGGGCGACGCACGGGCCGGCCGACGTCCCCACCTTCTGCTTCGCCGGGCACACCGACGTCGTGCCCGCCGGCCCGCGCGAGGCCTGGGCCACCGAGCCGTTCGAGCCGGTGATCCGCGACGGGGTGCTGTACGGCCGCGGCGCCGCCGACATGAAGAGCGCGCTGGCGGCCATGGTCACGGCCACGGAGCGCTTCGTGCACGCGCACCCGGCGCATCGCGGGCGCATCGCGTTCCTGATCACGAGCGACGAGGAAGGCCCCTCGGTCGACGGCACGCGCCGGGTCGTCGAGGTCCTGCGGGCGCGCCGCGAACGCATCGACTGGTGCCTGGTCGGCGAGCCCTCCTCGGAGGAGGCCTTCGGCGACACGGTCAAGATCGGCCGGCGCGGCTCGCTGAGCGGCCGCCTCACGGTGCACGGTATCCAGGGCCACGTCGCCTACCCGCAGCGGGCCGACAATCCCGTGCACCGGCTGGCCCCGGCGCTCGCGGAGCTGTGCACGCACCGCTGGGACGAGGGCAATGCGCACTTCGAGCCCACCACGTTCCAGGTCTCGAACCTCGCCGCCGGCACCGGCGCGCCGAACGTGATCCCGGGCGAACTCAAGGCGCGCTTCAACCTGCGCTTCTCGCCGGTGCAGACCGTCGAGTCGCTGCAGCGCACCGTCACCGGGATCCTCGACCGGCACGGCGTGCGCTACTCGCTCGAGTGGTTCGTCTCGGGGCTGCCGTTCTACACGCCCCCGGGTCCGCTGTCGGACGCGGTCGCGGGCGCGGTGCAGGATGTCGTCGGCCGCCGGCCGGCGCTGACGACCGGCGGCGGCACCTCGGACGGGCGCTTCATCGCCACGCTCGGGGCGCAGGTCGTCGAGCTCGGCGTCGTCAACCGCACCATCCACCAGGTGAACGAGCAGGTGCGGCTGGAGGAGATCACGCTGCTCGAGCGCGCCTACGGGCGCGTGCTCGAGCGCCTGCTCGGCTGAGCGGCGCCCGACGCTGGGCGCCCGGGCGCGACGCGACCGTCAGGCCGCGAGGCGCAGCGCCTCGGCGCGCCGCACGAAGCCCAGGTTCGCCGCGAGCCCGAGCAGACCGAGCCCACCCGCGCCGATCAGCACCCAGCTCTGCATCGACAGGCCCAGCAGGCGCAGCGGCACGATCTGGCACTCGCCGCCGCCGCTCCAGATCTTCGCCACCACGTCGGTGATCGGCAGCATCTGCACCATCGTGTAGAAGTCCGCGCCGCACGAGGGCAGGCTGCCGAGCGGCTGCCAGGACATCCAGACGTGGCGCGCCGCGACCGCGACGCCCGCGCACGCGGCGATCAGGATGCCGGCCGCGTAGGCACGGGCGCCCGCCTCGCCCGGGTCGTGCAGCGCCGCGGCCAGGAACACGAGCCCGAGCGTGATCACGCAGATGCGCTGCAGCACGCACATGTTGCACGGCACGAGGTGCAGCCCGAACTGCGCGAACAGCGCGAATCCCATCATCGCGGCGCAGGCCAGGGCGCCAAAGGCGTTCACGCGCCGGCGCGTCAGGCCAGCGATCGGCAGGGTCGTCATGAGCTAGCTCCTACCGGCGGCGCGCAGCGCGCGCTCCACGTCGTCCAGCGACGTATGCCGGATGTCCTTGCCGTGCACCATGTACACGACGTATTCGCAGATGTTCTTGGCGTGGTCGCCGATGCGCTCGAGCGCGCGCGCGACCCACAGCACGTCGAGCGCGCGCCGGATCGAGCGCGGGTCCTCCATCATGAACGTGATGCACTGGCGCTGGATCGACTCGTACTCCTCGTCCAGCACGCGGTCCTCGCGGCAGATCTTGAGCGCCGCTTCGGCGTCGAGCCGCGCGAACGCGTCGAGCCCGTCGTGCACCATCTGCTGAGCGAGGCGCCCGAGATGCTTGATCTCGCGATAGCGGTCGGCGGGGCGCTCCATCGTGGCGAGGCGCGAGGCGATGTAGCCGATCTTCTCGGCCTCATCGCCGATGCGCTCGAGGTCGGTGATCGTCTTGATGATCGCGACGATCATGCGCAGGTCCGAGGCCGCCGGCGCGCGCGTGGCGAGGATGCGGCTGCACTCCTCGTCGATCGACACCTCCATGTCGTTGACCTTGTGGTCGCCGCGCGCGACCTCCTCGCCCAGCTCGCTGTTGGCCTCGATCAGCGCGGCCACCGCCTGGGTCATCTGCTGCTCGACGAAGCCTCCCATCTGCAGCACGCGGCTGCGCACGCTCTCGAGGTCTTCATTGAATCGCCGCGAGATGTGCGGGCCGAGATTCGTCACGTCCATGGAGCCGGATCCGCGTTCTTAGACCAAGGCACTATATACACCGCCCAACCGCACTGTCAGGTTACGTACCTGTGCGAATTTCATGCGTGAACCGGAGGGGGTTCTGTCACGCATGCGTAACCTCGCCACTGCACACTGCGCGCCGGGTCTAACAGGCTGTTGCGTTTCGGCAACAACTCGTGAAATCCC
>JAFEDP010000147.1 GCA_018241545.1 Pseudomonadota bacterium | reverse complement strand
GACGACTGGATTCGGCGCCTTCCCTCGGGTCGCGGTGACCGATTCGGACACCGCGCGCGCGAGTTCCGAGTCGATTGCGGTCCAGTTCGCGTTCCAGCCCTTCACGACCGTCGCTTGAGTATGGGGGTAGCGCCCGACGACGGCCTTCACCCGCGCCATGACCTCGTCGATCGTGATGCCGGGGGGCAGGCGGACGTCAACCTCGGCGCGGGCGCCGCGGGCGATCTGCCCGCGCAGCGTCCCGCCCTCGATCGTGCCGACGTTGAACGATACGCGCAGCCCGACGCGGTCATCGCCCGCATCGAGGCCGCGGAGGGCTGCGGGGATCTCGGCATAGAGGTCATTGAGCGCATCGAGCTCCCCAAGCACGGCGGCGAGCTCCGTGATCGCAGTGCCGCCGCGCTGGGCCCGCGACGAGTGCCCGCCCGCGACGCTGGTCTCGATATTCAGCCAGAGCACTCCTTTTTCCGCGACCGCGAGCCCCATGTAGCCGGGGCCCTCGCCGCTGATCAGCGCATCGCCACCCATGTCGCGGCGCTCGCGCAGCAGCGTCGCAGCGCCCCGTTCACCGAACAGGACCTCGTCCGACACGGCCGTCATGGTGAGCCGGCCGGACCACGCGCGGCGGTGGCGATGGAGCAGCACCGTCACGAGCGCCATCGCGGCGAGCGCGCCCTTCATGTTGCCGAGGCCGAGACCGTACAGCCGCCCGTCCCGCCGCGTGAGCTCGAAGATCGGCACCGTCCAGTCGGATTCGCGGCCGGGTTCCATCGTGTCCATGTGCGCGTTGAAGAGCACGTGCCGCCCCGGGGCGCTTCCTGCCACGATGCCGACGAGATTGGGTGTCGACGGGTCCACGGCAACCCGCTCCGTCGCGATACCGCCGGCCGCCAGGTAGTCGTCGACGATCTTCGCGACCCCGGTCGTGTCGCCCGGGGGGTTGACGCTGCGGGCGGCGACGAGCTTCGCGCACAGCGCGATCAGCGCCTCGCGGTTCGCATCGATGTCGGCGCAGATCGTCGGGATGAGGGACGCTGTCATGGTGATGCCACCTCACCGGCGCCGGGCGTGCCCCGGCCCCCGGCCCGCACGCTCGCCGCATCGCGTCCGACGATGCGCCGATAGAGTTCCGGGTCGGTGTCGCCCTCGGTACCGAACACCAGTACCCGGCTCGCGCTGCCGAGACCGAGCGCCGCCCGTGCGCCGCCGTCATCCGCGGCGAGCAGTAGCCCCGCGAGCCCGGCGACGGCCGACTCGCCGCCGACGATGGGCGGATCCTGCCCGACGGGGTGGGCGAGGAGGCGCATGCAGTCGGCCGCCGGCTCGTCCTCGATGGCCATGAAATCGTCGGCACCCGCATCGAGGATCTCCCACGCGACCACCGACGGCTCCCCGCAGGAGAGGCCGGCCATGATCGTCTCGAGGCTGCCGTGTACGGCGGTGGCGACGCCGTGGCGCGCACTCTCGAGCAGGCACGCCGCGTTCACGGGCTCGACCACGACGAGGCGCGGGCGCGCCGCGCCGAATCGCTCCCACAGGTGCGCGCACACCGCCGCGGCGAGGCCGCCGACGCCGCCCTGGATGAACACGTGGGTCAGGGCCCGCGCGTCCGGTACCTGGCCGAGCGCCTCGTCGACCATCAGCGCGTAGCCCTGCATCACGTCCCGCGGCACGTCGAGGTAGCCTTCGTAGGACGTGTCGGAGACGACGAACCAGCCCTGCTCGGCTGCGGTCTGCGCGGCCCGCCGCACCGCGTCGTCGTAGTTGCCGGGATTGCGGCGGACCTCGGCCCCGTAGGCGGCGATGGCCGCGATGCGCCCGTCGCTGACGGTCTCGTGCACCCAGATCACGCACCGGCACCCGAACAGCTTCGCGCCCCAGGCAACGGAACGTCCGTGGTTGCCGTCGGTCGCGCAGGTGACCGTGATGGAGGAGGTGATCTCCTGGAAGCGGCGCGAGGTCAGGTCCTGCGCCCGCACGGTCGCCACCCCGGTGCGCCGCTCGATCTCGCGCGCGAGCAGGCGAAACACCGCGTAGGCCCCGCCCAGCGCCTTGAAGCTGCCGAGGCCGAAGCGCGCGCCCTCGTCCTTGTAGTGGAGGCTCGCGAGGCCCGCGCGCGCCGCCAGCGCCGGCAATGCCACGCACGGGGTCCTCGCGTAGCCCGGCCAGCTCTGGATCTCCGCCTGCGCCTGGAGGAAGCGCGCCCCGCCGAGCCGCTCCCGGCGCGCGTCGCCGTAGGGGCCGATCCGGTCGACCCTGGGGTTGTGAACCAGCTGGAAGGGGGAGGCGGGCAGGATCGACATGCAGGGACCTCTGGCTTCAGCGATGACGCCGGGCACGGGAGCAGCTACCAGCCGAGCGCCACGCCGTCGCGCCGGCCGTCGGCGGCACCGTGGAGGATGCCGCGCTCGCGGTCGATGTAGATGGCCTGCGCGGTCCCGAGCGGGTTCTCGGCCAGCGTGACGACGTGGCCGAGCGCGCGCAGGCCGGCGACCGCGTCCGCCGGGATGCGCCGCTCGACCTCGAACACCTCGCCGCGCGCGAAGATGCGCGGCGCGTCCACCGCGCGTTGCAGCGGCATGCCGAGGTCGAGCAGGTTGCTGAGCAGCTGCATCTGGCCGATCGGCTGGAAGTGGCCGCCCGTGCAGCCGAAGGGCATCACCGCGCGCCCGGCGCGGGTCAGCAGCGCCGGGATGATCGTGTGCAGCGGACGCTTGCGCCCGGCGATGGTGTTGGGGTGGGCGGGATCGATGACGAAGCCCGACCCGCGGTTGTGCAGCACGATGCCGGTCTGTGGCGCGACGATGCCGCTGCCGAAGTCGTCGAAGATCGAATTGATGAAGGCGATGCAGTTCAGGTCCCGGTCCACTACGGTGAGGAACACCGTGTCCCGGTGTGCTGGCAGCGGCGCGGGGGTGAGATCCGCGATCCGCTGCGACGGCGAGATGCGGCTCGCGAGCGTCGCGACATGGCGGTCGCTTAGGAGCTCCTCGACCTTGACGCGACCCTGGCGCGGGTCGCACACGACGGCGTCGCGGACCGCGTAGCCGAGCCGGGCGGCCTCGCCGAGGAGGTGCAGGCGCTCGGCACCGAGGGCGGCCAGCCGTCCGATCTCGAAGCGCTCGAGTGTCCGCGCGATCAGGAGCGACGTCAGTCCCTGGCCGTTGGGCGGGCACTGCCAGAGGTCGTAGCCGCGATAGCTCGCGCGGATCGGCTCGACGTACTCGGCCTCGAAGGCCGCGAAGTCATCGAGCGAATGCAGCCCGCCGAGTGCCCGGAGGCAGGCGACGATGTCCGCGGCGATCTCGCCGCGATAGAACGCTGCCGGGCCGCCGCTCGCGATCGCCCGTAGCGCCGCCGCGAGCCGCGGCTGGCGATGCAGGTCACCGGCGCGCGGCGCCTCGCCGCCGGGCAGGAAGGTCGCGGCTGCGTGCGGCTGGCTCCGGAGCTTCGTGAGCTGGCGTCGCCAGTCGCGCGCGACGCGCTCGGTCACCGGGTAGCCGTCCTCGGCCGCACGGATGGCCGGGGCGAGCAGGCGATCGAGGCCGAAGGTGCCGTGGTCCTCGGCCAGCCGGCCCCAGGCAGCGACCGCGCCGGGCACGGTGACCGCGTGCGCGCTCGTCGGATCGATCGCCGGGATCCCGCGGTCCCGGAACCAGTCCGTGCTCGCGGCCGCGGGGGCCCAGCCGGAACCGTTGATGGCGTGCACGCGTCCGGTGGCGGCCGGCATATAAAGAGCGAAGCAGTCGCCGCCGATGCCCGTCTGCGTCGGCTCGACCACCCCGAGCACGGCCACCGCGGCAATCGCCGCGTCGACCGCATTGCCACCGTCCCGCAGGACGCCGAGCGCCGTCGCCGTCGCGAGCGGATGCGAGGTCGCCGCCATGCAGCTCGTGCCGAGGGCGGCCGAACGGCCGGGCGATTCGAAATCGCGTTCCCACGGGGCGGGTGCGTCAGACACGGCTACACCTCCATCCGGTCACTGCAGTACACCCTGCATTGACTTCCGTTCAAGATACGATCATATAATGAATTGCCGATTGCCTGATAGCCATCTTGTTCGTCCAATGAACATTTGCGAATCCGAGGCCAGACGCGCCGGTCGGTCTCGCGGGGGGGGCGACATGCATACGTGGACAGGGATACGGGGGAGGGTGGCGGCCATCGCGTGGGCCACCGCGATCGCACTGAACACGCCGGCCGCGATGGCCGCGGATCCGGGCAACTCGAACGCCGCATCGGGCCAGCTGGCCGACGTCGTCGTCACCGCCGAGAAGCGCACGCAGGACATCAAGGACGTGCCGCTCAGCATCTCGGTACTCAGCGGCGACTCGCTGCAGGCCGACCACGTCGTGACCTATGAGGACATGACCCGGACCGTCCCCGGCGTCTCGTTCCTGAGCGGCGGCGGCCCCGGCCTCGACAACATTTCGATGCGCGGCGTCAGCTCCACCTCGGGGGCGGCAACCGTCGGCCTGTACCTCGACGAGGTCTCGGTCTCCGCCAAGAACCTGTGGAACGGTGCGATCGAGCCCAAGCTCTTCGACGTCACGCGGGTCGAGGTGCTGCGCGGCCCGCAGGGGACCTTGTACGGGTCGAGCTCGATGGGCGGCACGATTCGCATGATCAGCAATCGTCCGAACGTCAACCAGTTCGAGGGGATGGCGAGCGCCGACGTGTCGAAGACCTCGCACGGCGGCGTCAACGACGAGGTCATCGGGGTGGTCAACCTGCCGCTCAAGGACGGGGTCTCGGCACTGCGCCTCGGGGTCGACTACACCAAGAACAGTGGCTACATCGACAACTACTCGCCCAGCGGAGCCCTCGCGCGCAGTGGCGTCAACGATGACCGCACGGTCGCGGCGCGCGCCAGCCTCCTCGTCAAGGCGGGCGAGGCGGTGACGATCCTCCCAGCCGTCTACTACATGCGCATGACGGTCGACGACACCTCCGTGTTCTACCCGTCCATGGGCCTCTACCAGCAGAACAAGATCGTCCCGGAGCCGAGCACGATCACGCTGACCGTCCCGAGCCTGACGATCGATGCGGACCTCGGCTGGTCCGACCTCACGTCGGTGACCAGCTACTTCCGCCAGCAGTTCGACCGCACCGGCGATGCGACCTACTACAACAGCGAGTATCTCGGCTACCTGATCGACACGGACCCGGTGCTCGGCACCAAGCAGGTGGGCTACCTGTTCGGCCAGCTCCCGGGCCCGGAGTACTCGTGGACGAACACGACCCAGTTCAGCCAGGAGTTGCGCATCGCCTCGAAGGCCTCCGCGAGTCCGCTCAGCTGGCTGGCCGGCCTGTACTTCTCGCAGCAGAAGGTCGACCGCGAGGTCGACGACTACGTCTTCGGCTTCGACAGCCTGTTCAACCAGCAGTTCGGCTACCCGCCGGAGCAGAGTGGCCTGTTCTCGGGCCAGAGCTTCCCCGGTGATTCGGTGGCGCTCGCGCACCTCGAGACCACCGACACGCAGTACGCGGCGTTCGGCGAGCTCGGCTACAAGTTCGCGCCGGGCCTCAAGGCCACGGTCGGTCTGCGCTACTCGCGGGCCAAGGCGGAGTTCGCGGAGCAGGGCTCCGGCTACTTCATCGGGCCCACGCCGCTCAATTTCGGCACGTCCGCCGACTTCAATGCCGCCACCCCGCGCTTTGCCGTGACCTACGATGTCAACGACAGCGCGAGTCTCTATGCGGCAGTGGCCAAGGGCTTTCGTCTGGGCGGCACCCAGATCCCGGTGCCGGACGCGATCTGCGGCGCCGACCTCGCAGTGCTCGGCCTGCAGAAGGCGCCGCTCACCTACGACTCGGACTCGCTGTGGAGCTACGAGGTCGGTGCCAAGGGCCGGGCGCTCGACAACCGCCTGAGCTTCAGCGCCGCCGCCTACTACATCCGGTGGAACAACATCCAGCAGACGATCAACCTGCCGTCCTGCGGCTACACCCTGACCACCAACGTCGGGGACGCCAAGAGCTACGGCTCGGAAGTCGAGGTCACGGCGCGCCCGACCTCGCAGTGGACGTTCGGCGCCGCCGGCGGCACCACCCACGCGACGCTGACCCGGGTCATCAGCCAGGTCGGGGCCGAGGTGGGCGATCACATCCTGAACACGCCGAGCTGGACGGCGACACTGCACTCCGAGTACGTGGTGCGCTTCGGGACCTCGGACTTCTTCCTGCGCGGCGCTTACGCCTGGACCGGGCCGTCCTTCGGCTCGTTCAGCACGATCGACCCCGACCACGAGCGCCCGAGCTACGGCTCGCTCCAGGCGAGCCTCGGCGTCGACGTCGGCAGCCTTCAGGTGAGCCTCTACGGCACGAACCTGCTCAACGAGTCGAAGACCATCCAGCGCCCGTCGCTGCTGTTCCTCGAGGAGGCCTACACGCTGCGCCCGCGTACCATCGGCCTCATGGCCTCGATGAGGTTCTAGGTGCGCGCGCTGCCTGAAGGGACGCGGCGGGACCGGCGGCACCGCCGTCCGCCGTGCGGGCGGGGCCGGCGATGACCTGCGTTCGCCGGCTGTACGTCTGCCTGGTCGGCTACGAGGTGCTGCCGAAGAGCGTCTCGACCAAGGACCGCGGCGCCACCTTCGTCATGTGCGAGCCGATCTGCTGCTATCTCCTCGACACCACGAGCGGCTGGATCCTGCTCGACGCGGGCTTCGACCCGGTCTACATCCGGAAGCCCGAGCTTACCGAACGCTACTTCCATTCCGCGGGGATCTATCCGCCGATCGTGAACCCCGAGCACGAGCTGCCGACCATCCTGCGCCAGCTCGGGATCGGCTACCAGGACGTGACGGCGGTGGTGCTCAGCCACCTGCACCTCGACCACGCCGGCTACCTCAAGTACTTCCGCCACGCGCCGGTCTACATCCAGGCCGACGAGCACCAGCACGGGTTCTCCGCGGCGCGTCCGACTTCCTATTTCCTCGAAGACTACGACGCGCCGGACATCCGCTGGCAGCTTAAGCAGGGCGACTGGGACCTGCTGCCGGGCATCTCGTTCCTGCGCACGCGCGGCCACACGCCCGGCCACCAATCCGCAGTCATCGAGCTGCCCCGCAGCGGCACCTGCGTGCTGCCCTTCGACGCCGGCGACCTGCAGGAGAATTTCGACGAGGAGATCCTGCC
>JAFEDP010000146.1 GCA_018241545.1 Pseudomonadota bacterium | reverse complement strand
GCGACGGCCCCGGAACCTGCGTCCTCGAGCGCTGCGAGAGCGTGCCGATCGAGCGCGGCGCGCCGCCCGAAGCCGTGGCGCGCGCGCTGCAGGCGCTCGAGGAACTCCTGTGCCGGGCCCTCGCCCGCCTGCAGCACGTCGCCGACGAGGAAAATTGGCGCGCGCGACAGGCGGCTGATGGCGACGATGTTCGCGACCAGGCTCGCCGGGGAACGAAACGCGGGCTCCGCCCGGCGGGCGAGGGCCTGGAAGGTCGTGCGCGACGCACCGCAGGTCACGCAGTCGTGGCTGCAGCCTTTGACCGTGAGGACCGCCGCGATCGGGTTGCTCCACCAGCGCCGGAACGGCAGCACGCTCTCGAGGTCGCGGTGGCGCAGCGCCATGTCGGCCAGCACCTGCGGCCGCGGATCGACGTAGTCGAGCGAGCCGGGCACGAAGCCGTGCGGGTTGACGCGCGTGCCGCCCTGCGACTTCCAGGTCAGGTTCGGAACGGCCTCGAGCGGCGCGCCGTCGCGCAGCGCCAAGAGCAACTGGCGCAGCGGCCGCTCGGTGCTGTCGCCGCGCAGCACGAAGTCGACCTGCGGGTAGCGGATCAGCTCCTCGTGGAAGTAGCTGGCGGAGAGGCCGCCCATGATGATCGGCACGCCCGGGTGCCGCTCACGCGCGATCCGCGCCACCTCCAGCGCGCCGTGCGCGTGCGGCAGCCAGTGCAGGTCGATGCCGATCGCGGCGGGCCTGAGCCCGGCCAGGAAGCCCGGCACGTCGAAGCGCCGATCGTTCATCATGCGCAGCGCCAGGTTGACGATGCGCACGCGAAGGCCACGGTCCTCGAGGTAGGTGGCGATCGTCAGGAAGCCGATCGGATACATCTCGAACACGGTCGAGGACGGCACCATGTCGCTGACCGGGCCGTACAGGATCGGCCGCTCGCGGAAATCGTAGACGCTCGGCGGGTGCAGCAGCAGCAGATCGATCCGCTCGCCCCGCCCTGCCGCGCCCATGTCGCCTTGCCTCGCGTGCCCGTGCGCCCGCTAGGTTGGGCGCTGCAGTCCGGCGCGTCAATGCCGGCGACGGCGGACGCCCCGGCGGCGCCGTGGTCAGGCGGGGCGCGACCGTGCGCGCAGGGCGAGGCCCAGCGCGAAGCAGGCGAGGCTCGCGAGCACGCTCGCCGTCACGAGCCAGATGACGCTGTCGTGGTTGCGCTCGCTGACGAACAGCGCCGCGAGCGCGGGGCCGGCGGCGCCGCCCGCGTTGTGGAACGCCGGCGCGAGCGCCACGCCCCGCCGCGTCCGGTCGACGGCATGCACCGTGCCGTACTGGTAGGTGATCGACAGGTTCCAGGCATTCCCGTAGAGCACCGCCGAGACGAGGAACGCCGACAGCGGCACCGGCCCGAGCAGCAGCAGTACGGAGCCGACCACCGCGACGGCGCTGACCGCGATCGGCAGCAGCAGGCCGCGCCGAAAGCCGAGCCAGGCGGCGAGCGCGACGCCGCCGAGGCTCGCTGCGTTCGAGAACGCAAGGCTGTTCGACACTGCGCTGACGCCAAGGCCCGCCGCCGTGCCGATCCGCTCGATGTACGTCCAGTAGGCGTTTACGTTCACGTAGAACAGGAAGCAGCCCGCAAGCGCCAGCACCGCGGGCGCGGTCAGCAGGCCGCCGGCGGCCACCGCAGGCGCGCGGTCGCGCCCGTGCGCCGGAAGCCACCGCACGAGCACGAAACCGCCGATGCAGAGCGCCGCGAATAGCCCGAGGAACGCGACCACGCCGCCGTGCGCGGCGAGGACGGGACCTGCGAAGAACGTGAACACCTGGTAGAGCGTCTGCGCCCCGACCGCGTACGCAAAGCCCCGGTCCGGGCGCCGGCAATCGGACAGCACCGTCAGCGACAGCGAGTACAGCGACCCGCCGCAGAAGCCGCCGAGGCACTGCAGCACGCAGAACGCCGCGAAGCCCCGCACCGGGATCGAGGCGAGGTTGGCGAGCAGCAGCCCCGCGAGCGACAGCGTCGCCGCCCGCCGCCAGCCGGCGCGACGCACCCACTGGCTGGAGGCGAGGCTGGCGAGCGTCTGCCCACTCATGATGAGCGCCGACAGCACGCCCAGCTGCGACTCGCTGTAGCCAAGTCGGGTGGCCACGACTTCGATGAACGGCGGCAGCAGCAGAAACGTCGCGAAGCCGATGACGCTGAGCATCGCGCCCGCCAGCATCACGAGCGCATCGCCCGACGGTACCGGCGACACCGGGTGACCGGCTGCGTCTGTCACCACCACCTCAGCGGGCCGTGCCGCGGCGCGGCGTCGTCGCGCGCAATAGGCCCCGCGCGCCCGCCCGCGCTCCGCGCGTCGCTGACGGTGTCGGCGGCGGTGTGATGGGCGACGGACGCCTTGCCGGCGAATTCTGCCGCGGGCAGGAGGCGATGCCAGCTACCGCAGACGATGGCCGCAGCACGTGAAGGTCTGGTGATCGAAGGACCGGCATCACTTGAAAATGGATCCACGCAGGCGTCACGAATTCCACGGCCCGGCGCGCGGGCCGGTTCGCGCCGCCTGGGCCAGGACGTTGCTGCGGCGCTTCGGAGGCCTTCGGCCACTCGCCACACGGGGAGCGTCCCACTCTAGCGCAAGACCGCTTGCGCAGGATCCATCGGGATCGACGTCGTGCGCCTCCTGGCCGACCCGGTTCTGCGCCCGGGCTTCGGGCACGTGGGGCAGCGAAGGAGATTCGCACCCGCCCTTCGCGCCGTGCACCCATTCCGCCCGCCGCGTGTCGGCCGCACGGCGTCGAAACCGGCCGCAGGCGCCAGGCACGAGCGTCTCGCCGCGACCCGGCACCGGGCAGTCCCCGGCGATGATCGAGCCAGTCTCCGTTCGCCGCGACCGTGCGCCGCTCTCCTGGTAGGGACAGCGTACTCAGAACCCGACGGGAATGACCTTCGATACGATCCTCTCCACGTCTGCCCGAATCGACCCGGAGTCGGCGCGCTGCATCAGCTCGTCGACGATGACATAGGAAACGACATCGCGGAACCGGACTTCGCGTGCCGCCGGCCACGCAGCGAAGCTGTCCTCGGCCCGCCGCACGATCTCGACCGCGCGATCCAGATCCTCTCCGACGCACCGCCGGATGATCTCGTGGTAGAGCATGCGGCCGCGCATGTAGGGACACTCGTCGACGACGGTGCCATAGATCTGCAGCGCCCCGCGGCATTCGGCGTACGCATATCGGCGGTCCCGCCAGGCGCGCAGCAGAGTGCCGTACCAACGGCCGGAACCGGGTGACGTCGCGCTGACATCGCCGTCGGCGCCGCCATTCGCTGCTTGCGTGAAGCGCATCCCGCAGGCTCTCCGCCCTCCGCCAGGGACGCCGCGGCCTGAATTCGGAGCACCGACACGCCTGCGGCGCGGCACGGTCGCGCCGCAGGGAGGTATACGATCCGGGAGCCCCGATTCTTCCCGACGCCGCCGCAGCTGCGCCACGGGGCGCAGCGCGCTTATGCATGCAGCGGCGGCTTATCCGCCGCGTCGCAGCACCGAAGCCCGGCGACCCAGGGGAATTCCGCCGGAACGGCGCGGTTCCCGACCAAGGCAGCCGCTCGCGCACATCCCACCGTCGTACTTACCCGCAGCACCCGTGTGCCGACGCCCTGGGCGGGGCTGAGGTGCGGCGACGTTGCATCGCTCGGTGCGAGCGCCCCGCCGGGGTAGCCGAGGCGAAGTCCCCGCCGGGCGTGCTTGCGGGCGGCCGTGCGACGCGCCTCGATTCCCGTGGCAGGCAGCTCCCGACGCGCAGGTACAACGGCGATCCGCGCGTGGCCGCGGTCCCGGACCTTGGCGCAGCGCCACACGCGCATCGACGGCCAGCGGTGTGGCGTCGGACCTGCCCGTCCGGGCGGGCACCACCTCATCCGGCCCACGATCCTGGCCGGTCGCCCGCGCCTCCGGCTCTCAGGGGTCGCGGCCTGCGCCGAGCCCGACGAGCGCGGCGCGGGCCAGCGCCTGATCGGCCTGTGCCTTCGCCGGCTCGGCGGCGTCCTCGGGCGCGAGCTGCGCACGACGCCTGAGGTCGCGCCAGATCGCGAGGCTACGCTCCAGCGACTCGCCGGCCTGCTCCCACGTCGCGCGCTGCTGCGGCGGCGGCACCTGCGGCGCGACCACCAGATAGTAGTGACCGAGGTGCTGGTACGCGGTCGCGAGCGCGCTGCGGTCGATGACGTTGGACGGCTCGCGGCTGATCACTGCCTCGAATTCCGCCACCGCTCGGCGGTAGCGGCGCAGCGCGTCCGAGCGCTCACCGAAGCGCAGCAGTAGGTCGCCCGTCTTGCGCTCACCCTCCGCGAACTCAGAGCGGATCTTCAGGTCGTCCGGGTTAGCGACCATGATCCGCTCGGTGAACGCCTGCGAGCGCTGCAGCGCGGCGAGCGCCTCGCCGGGCCGCTGCGCCTGGTCGAGCATCTCACCGAGCATGTAGTAGCCGACGGCCGCGTCGCCGCTGACGCTGGCGTTGCCCGGCGTCGCGGCGAGTTCCCGCTCGATGCGCGCAAGCGAGGTGCGCTGCGCCACGATGGCGGGACCGTTGCGACCGCTATAGAAGTGGTTGCGTGCAAGCTTGAAGTAGTCGATGTAGACATCTCGGCGCGCGCGGGCGTTGGCGGGATCGGCACGCTCCGCGGCGAGGTCGACCTCCAGTACCTCCTGGCGCAGGGTGAACTCCTCGGCATAGCGCCCGAGACGCGCCAGCGCATCGGCGACCCGTTCCTTGAGCACGAACAGGTCACGCCGCCACTCGGGGTGGTCATGGGCGACGACCGGTGCCAGCACCCGCACGCCGCCCTCGAGCGCGGCGAGCGCCTGCTCGGTGCGGCCGGACTTGCGCAGCGCGTCGGCGAACTGCGTGAGCGTGGCGGCACGGTCGAAGGCCGCCTGGGCATCCTCCGGATGCTCGCGCAGGCGCGCGCCGCTCAGCTGGTCGGCCGCCTCGAGCTGCGCGACCGCCGCCTTCAGGTCGCCGGCGACCAGCAGCGCGGCGCCATAGCGGGTTCGCAGCCGCTGGAGCTCCGCGATGACTGCGGGCGGCGGTGCAGCGCGGCCCGCGAGTCGAGCGACCGCGGCCCGGTAGGTCGAGAGCGCCTCGTCGAGCCGGCCGAGGGTCGTGAGCAGGCCCGCGATCTCGCCCTCATCGCTCGCGAGGGCGAGCTCGAGCCCGGCGTCGACGGGCACGCCGGCGCGCAGAGCCTGGCGGATCGCGAGCGCGCTACGAAAACTCGCCAGCGCCCCGTCGAGGTCGCCGAGATTGTTGCCGCTCTGGCCGCCCTGCACCGCGCCGACCTTCTCGTAGGCGAGCGCCAGTTCGCGGCGCAGCGCCACATCGCCCGCCGATTCGCGCGACAGCCCGTCGAGGTACTCGAGTGCGCGCTTGACGAGCAGCGAGCGCACGGCCGTCGAGCCCGGCAGCGGCTCGACCGCGTCGTGGACTTCGAAGATCAGCGAATGGGCGAGGCGGCGCACGTCGTCGAAGCGCGCCTCGGCACGCCGGGCGTTCTCGGCCGCGATGCGCGCCTCGTGGAACGCGACCGCCGCGCCGCCGACCACGGTGGCGAGCAGCGCCGCGGCCGCGCCCACCGCCGCGCCGTGCCGCGCGAGGAACCGCCCGGCGCGGTAGCGCCAGCCGCCGCGGCGCGCGAGGACCGGCAGGCCGTCGAGGTGGCGCCGCAGATCCTCGGCGAACTGCTCGACCGAGGAGTAGCGCTGCTCGGGTTCCGGTCGCAACGCCTTGAGCAGGATGTGGTCGAGGTCGCCCGCCAGCCGGCGGTGCAGCCGCTGCACCGTGCCCTCGCGCGTCGCGGCCAGTGCCGCGGCGCCCGGGCCCTCGCCACCCGCCTCGCGCAGCGCTGCCGCGCTCGGTGGCGCAGGCCCTGCGCGTACCGCGGGCTCCGCACCGGCCGTCGCCGCTCGCGTGGTGGCAAATGGCGCACGCCCGGTCAGCAGCCGGTAGAGCACGACGCCGAGCGAGTAGACGTCGGTGGCGGTGGTGACCGTCAGGCCCTGCAGCTGCTCCGGACTCGCATACTCGGGCGTCATCGGGCGCAGCAGCGTCGTCTCCGCCGCGTGCGGGGCGTCCAGGATCTTGGCGATGCCGAAGTCGAGCAGCTTGGGCTCGCCGGCATCGGTGACGAGGATGTTGCTGGGCTTGAGGTCGCGATGCACGACGAGACGGCGGTGCGCGAAGGCGACCGCCGCGCACACGCGCTCGAACAGCCGCAGGCGCTCGGTGACCGACAGGCGCTGCGCATCGCAGTAGGCGTCGATCGGCTGGCCGCGCACGCGTTCCATCACGAGGTACGGCACGCCCTCCTCGGTCGTGCCGCCGTCGAGCAGGCGCGCGATGCTGTCGTGCTCCAGCGAGGCGAGGATCTGCCGCTCCTGCCGGAACCGCTCGATCAGCAGCGGCGCCGCGACTCCCGCCTGCACGATCTTGACGGCGACCTCCTGCGCATACTGGCCGTCGACGCGCCGCGCGCCGTACACCTCGCCCATGCCGCCATGGCCGATCAGCTCGCCGAGCTCGTACGGCCCGATTCTCCGGCCGCGCCGGCCGCCGCGCGCCGCGGCGAGCGCCTCGACGGGCGCGGGCGTTCTCAGGAAGTCCGTGCCGGCGGCGTCGTGCGCGTCCAGGAGCGCGCGCACCGCGCCCGAGAGCTCTGCGTCGGGCCCGGCGAGCTCGCCGAGTCGCGCTTCGCGCGCACCGGGCGCGAGCGCCACCACCGCGTCGAAGACCCCGCAGACCAGGCGCCAGCGTGCGGGCGTCATGGGGCACCGGTGAGTTCGCGGTACAGCCAGGCGCGCGCCGCCACCCAGTGGCGCTTGACTGTCGAGACCGACACCTGCAGCACCTCGGCAGTGTCCTCGAGCGACAGGCCGCCGAAGTAGCGCAGCTCGACCACGCGACCCTGCTCCGGGTCGAGCGCGCTCAATGCGGTCAGCGCCTCATCGAGCGCGACCACGTCCGCGTCGGCCGGCTGCGCCGGCTCCGGCACGTCATCGATCGAGAGGCGCAGCGCCTGGCCGCCGCGCTTCTGGGCGCGATGGCTGCGGGCATGGTCGACGAGGATCTGGCGCATCACCTGCGCCGCCACCGAGTAGAAATGCGCGCGGTTCTGCCACTCGGGCATGTCCT
>JAFEDP010000145.1 GCA_018241545.1 Pseudomonadota bacterium | reverse complement strand
GGTGGTAGTTGGCCAGCACCACCCGCGGCTCGCACTCCCATCCCTGGCCGGCGACGATGCCGGCCGGCGCGCCGCTCGCGCGCGCCAGGATGCGCAGCAGCGGCACCAGCCGCTCGGGCCACGCGGCACCCGCGCGCGCCAGCGTCTCGAACGCGAGCACGATCAGCCCGTCGCCGGCGAGCACCGCGAGCGGCTCGCCGAAGGCGCGGTGCACCGACGGGCGACCGCGGCGCGTATCGGCATCGTCGAAGCACGGCAGGTCGTCGTGCACGAGCGACGCGCAGTGCATCAGCTCGATCGCGGCGGCAGCGGCGTCGGCGAGCGCGGCGGCATCGTCGCCGCAGGCGCGCGCGACCGCGAGGCACAGTCGCGGACGGATGCGCGCGCCGCCCGGGAACACCGAGTGCTCGAACGCACGCGCGAGCCTCGGCGGCAGGTCGGGGCCGTCCGCCGACGCCAGCGCCTCACGCAGCGTCCGCTCGATCCGCATCGAGGTGTCCATCGCGCCCTCCGCGGCCGGCGACTTGTCCAGCCGACTTGTCGCTTGCTACTGTCACCGACTATAGACACAGCGTCTGGGGACGGTCAACGACCGGCCAGACAGGGGCGAACGGATGACGGGCGAGCGCGTCGTCGTGATCGGCGCCGGGATCGGCGGGCTGGCGGCAGCCGCCCGCCTCGCATCGGCCGGTGTCGAGGTCACGGTCGTCGAGGCGGCGGACGGGCCGGGCGGCAAGCTGCGCGAGGCGGAGGTCGACGGGGTGCGCCTCGATGCAGGGCCCACCGTCTTGACGCTTCGCGAAGTGCTCGAGGAGGTGTTCGCCGACGCCGGCGCATCGCTCTCCGACCACCTCCGCCTGCGTCCGGCCCGGGTCCTGGCCCGCCACGCGTGGGACAGCGAACGCCATCTCGACCTGTACGCCGATCCGGCCGAGACCGAGGCGGCGATCGGCGCCTTCTGCGGCGCAGCGGAGGCCCGCCGCTTCCGCCACTTCGCGCAGCGCGCTTCGGCGCTCTACGACACCCTGGGGCCGAGCTTCGTGCACGCGACCCGGCCGACCGTGCTCGGCCTGGTGCGCCGGGTCGCGCGGCACCGTCCGGCGGCACTCGCCGACCTCGCACCGTTCACGACGCTGTGGCGCGAGCTCGGCCGCGAGTTCGGCGACCCGCGCCTGCGGCAACTGTTCGCCCGCTACGCGACCTACGCCGGCTCCTCCCCGTTTCTGTCGCCGGCGACCCTGATGGTGATCGCGGCGGTCGAGCAGCGCGGCGTGTGGCTGGTCGAGGGCGGCATGCACCGAATCGCCGCCGCGCTCGCCGCACTGGCCGCCAAGCGCGGCGCGGTGCTGCGCTACGGCGCGCGCGCGCGCGAGATCGTCGTCTCCCGGGGGCGCATCGCCGGCGTGTGGCTAGACGGCGGGGACGTCGTCGGCGCCGATGCCGTCGTCTTCAACGGCGACGCTGCCGCACTCGCCGCCGGCCTGTTGGGCCCGGCGACCGCGCGCGCCGTGGCGCCGATCCCGCCGGCGGCGCGGTCGCTGTCGGCGCTGACGCTGTGCGTGCTCGCGCGCGTGCGCGGCTTCCCGCTGGCACGCCATTCGGTGTTCTTCTGCCGCGACTACGAGGCGGAGTTCACCGACCTCTTCGAACGCCGCCGGCTGCCGGCCGAGCCCACCGTGTACGTGTGCGCCCAGGATCGCGACGACGCGGGACTGGCGCGCCTCGCACCCGGCCGCGAGCGCCTGCTGTGCATCATCAATGCGCCGGCCACCGGCGATGCGGCCCCGCCGGGCGCCGCGGAGGTAGAACGATGCGTGAACCGAGCGTTGGCGCGCCTGCAGCGCTGCGGGGTGGACCTGGCGCGGGAATCGGCCGAGATGCTGAGGACGACTCCGGCGGACTTCGCGCACCGCTATCCCGGGACCGGCGGAGCGCTGTACGGCCGGGCGAGCCACGGCTGGCAGGCGTCGTTCAGCCGGCCGGGGCCGCGGACGCGGATACCGGGACTGTACGTGGCGGGCGGCAGCACCCACCCGGGCGCCGGCGTGCCGATGGCGGCGATCTCGGGACGACTGGCGGCGAGTGCGGTGCTGCAGGATTTTGCTTCGACGCGGATGTCGTCGCGGGCGGCTACCGCTGGTGGTACCTCGACGCGATCAGCGACGACGGGCAGCAGGCACTGACGCTGATCGCCTTCGTCGGCAGCGTGTTCTCGCCGTACTACGCATGGCGGCGCCGGCTCGGCAGCGCGGCGCCGCAGGAGCACGTCGCGCTCAACGTCGCGCTCTACCCACCGCGCGGCGGCCGCTGGACGATGACCGAGCGCGGCGCCGCGGCGCTCGCTCGCAGCCACGACTGCCTCGCGATCGGACCGAGCCGCCTCGGCTGGGACGGCCGCCGGCTGGTCGCCGAGATCGACGAGCGCGGCGCACCCTGGCCGCACCGCGTGCGCGGCCGGATCACGGTCGAGCCGTCGGCCGTGACACGCCACGCCTACGCGCTCGACGACCACGGGCACCACCACTGGTGGCCGCTCGCGCCGCACGCGCGCGTCAGCGTGCGCTTCGCCGCCCCGGCGCTCGCCTGGGAAGGCACCGGCTACTGCGACGCGAACCAGGGCAGCGAGCCGCTCGAGAACGCGTTCGTCAGCTGGCAATGGTCGCGCGCGGCGCGGCGCAGCGGCGCCGCGGTGCTGTACGACGCGATACCCCGGCACGGCGCGCCGCGCACGCTCGCGCTGGGCTTCGACGAATCGGGCGACGCCAGCCCGCTGCCGCCGCCCGCGACCGCGGCCTTGCCGCCGACGCGTTGGCGGCTCGCGCGTACGACGCGCGCGAGCGGCGGCGCCACGCTGCTGCGCACCCTCGAGGACGGGCCGTTCTATGCCCGTTCGCTGGTCGGCAGCACGCTGGAGGGCGAGCGGCTCACGTGGGTGCACGAGAGCCTGTCGCTCGACCGGTTCCGCTCGCCCTGGGTGCAGTGGATGCTGCCGTTCCGGATGCCGCGGCGCGCGCGCTGACCGCCGCGCCGGGTCGCGCTCAGCTGAGGCCGACCGCCTCCCGGTCGCGCCGCTCGAGCCGCTCGAACAGGTCGAGCATCCACACGATGCGCTCGATGAAGCCGCGCGGGGCCTCGCCGCCGTCCGCTCCGCGCGGCAGCCAGGCCGCGGCGACCGCCGCCTCGACCAGGAAGCGGGTGGCCGGGCTCGGGTCGTCGCTCGCGATTGCGCGCGGAGTGGCGAGCGAGGCGAGCAGCGCGCGGGCCGCGCAGCCCCCCTTGCGCGCCCAGGCGACCACGGCACGCTGGTTCACGGAGTCGAGCCCGCGGCGCTCGAGCTCGCGGCCGATCTCGGCATACAGCCGTCCGGCCGCCTGCATGCTCGGCCGGCACGACCGCGGCAGGTGCGCGATGCCCGTCAGCGCGCGCGCGTAGCACGCATCGGCGGCCGCCAGCAGCCGCTCGATCACCTGGCCGAGCGCGGCGCTGAACGCCGGCCGCTCGAGCCAGGCGCCGGGCTCGATGCCCGCCTCGCGCATCCAGGCATGCGGCAGGTACAGGCGCCCGGCGCGCGCGTCCTCGCCGACGTCACGCGCGATGTTCGTCAGCTGCATCGCCACGCCCAGGTCACAGGCGCGCGCCAGCACCAGCGGCTCGCGCGCGCCCATCAGCAGCGCCATCATCGCGCCGACCGTGCCGGCGACGCGCGCCGCGTAGGCCTCGAGGTCGGCCAGCGTCTCGTACTGGCGCCGCTCGGCGTCCCAGGCGAAGCCCTCGAGCAGCGCCGCCGGCAGTTCGCGCGGGATCGCGTGGTCCCGCACCACCTGGGCGAACGCGCGGTCGGGAGCGTGGTCCAGCGGCTCGCCGCGGTAGATCGCGTCCAGGCGCCAGTGCAGGACGGCGAGCGCCGCCGTCGGGTCGTCGCCGCCGTCGATCGCGTCGTCCGCGACGCGACAGAACGCGTACAGCGCCGTCGCGGGATCGCGCACCTCGCGCGGCAGGAAGCGCGAGGCGAGCGCGAAGGTCAGCGAACCGCTCGCCAGCAGCGAGCGGCAGCGGGCGAGGTCGTCCGGGTCGGCGAGGTCGGCGCTAGGCGAAAGCGCGGGCATCCGGAACCACCGCATCCAGCACACGGGCGGATGAGAGTACACCAGGCAGGCCGGCCCCGGGGTGGGTGCCGGCGCCCACCAGGTACAGGTGGCGGACGTCCTCGCTGCGATTGTGGGGCCGGAACCACGCGCTCTGCAGCAGCACCGGCTGCAGGCCGAAGGCGGCGCCGTGCACGCTCAGCAGCTCGTCGCGGAAGTCCACGGGCGTCACGATCCGCGAGGTGGCGATCTCGGCCTCGAAGCCCGGCAGCAGCGTGCGGTCGAGCTCGCGCGCGATCACGCGCCGGTAGCCCTCGGCGCGCGTGGCCCAGTCAACGCCGCTCTCGAGGTGCGGCACCGGTGAGAGCACGTAGTACGTGTCGCCGCCGGGCGGCGCGACGCTTGGGTCGGTCGCGGTCGGCCGGTGCAGGTAGAGGCTGAAGTCCTCGGCCAGCACCCGGCGCTCGAATATGTCCTGGACATGCTCGCGGTAGCGCGGGCCGACCAGGATCGTGTGGTGCGGGACGTCCGGATAGCGCCGCCGCAGGCCGAAGTACCAGACGAACACGCTCATCGAGTAACGCGAGCGCGCGAGGCGCCGGTCCGTCCAGCGGCGCCGCGCGCCGGCCGGCACCAGCCGGCTGTAGGTCCAGGCGGAGTCGGCATTCGACACGACGATGTCGGCGCGGAGCTCCTCGCCTCCGCGCAGGCGCACGCCGCGGGCGGTGCCGCTCTCGATCAGGATCTGCTCGACCTCGGCCCCGCAGCGCAGCACGCCGCCCTGGCCGCGCAGCAGGTCGACCATGCCGCTGACCAGCTGCCCGGTGCCGCCGATCGCGCAGTGCACGCCGAAGGTGCGCTCGAGGAAGGCGATCAGCCCGTAGACGGACGTCGTCGTGAACGGGTTGCCGCCCACGAACAACGGGTGGAAGCTGAGCGCGAAGCGCAGCTTGGGATCGCGGACGTGCGCGGCGACCAGCTGGTAGATCGTGCGGTAGCTCTGCAGGCGGACGAGCTCCGGGACGAGGCGCAGCATGTCGCGCCACGACTCGAACGGCACGTGCCCGAGGCGCTCGAACCCCACGCGGTAGATCGCCTCGCTCATCGCCATGAAGCGCTCGTAGCCGGACACGTCGCGCGGCGAGATGCGCCCGACCTCCTCGCGCATCGCGGCCGGGTCGGCCCGCGTGTCGAAGTGGTCGCCGTCCTGGAAGCGGATGCGGTAGAAGGGGTCGAGCGCGCGCAGCTCGACGTCATCGGCGAGCCGCCGCCCGCAGAGCCGCCACAGCTCCTCGAACAGGAATGGCGCCGTGACGATCGTCGGACCGGCGTCGAAGGTGTAGCCGTCCTGGCGGTAGACGTAGGCGCGCCCGCCGGGCGCGTCGCGACGCTCGAGCACCGTGACGCGATAGCCGCGCGCGCCGAGACGGATCGCGGCGGCCAGGCCACCGAACCCGGCACCGATCACCACCGCGTGCGGCGCACCGGCGCGCGCGCGCGCCGCGAGCGCTCCCCCGCCCGTCGTGACCGGCGTGCTTTCCCCATCGCTCATGGCCGGGCCAGCATAGCAGGGCGACCCGCGGCCGGTATCCGTGGACTCCGCCGCGTGGTTTACGGCATGGCCGCGGGCGTTGTACCTTGGGCGCGCTTCCACAGCCCCGCGGTCCGCGCATGAGTGCCACGCCATCCGTCCCGCTGCGCACGCACCCGCTGCGCCAGGAACTCAACGACGAGGTGCACGCGCGTCCGCCGGAGGTGCTGCACGCGCCGCTGCGCGCCTCGTTCCTGGCGGCATTCGCCGACCGCGCGCACCGCGAGCGCGAGTGGCTGCACCTGAGCGCGCTCGGTCGCGAGTTCGGCGTGGCGCTGCCTGCGGCGCCGCGCAGCCACCTGAGCGTCGACTTCGGCCCGTTCCGACTGCGCTACGAGCGTCACAGCGAGTTCTCCCGCTACAAATTCATCGTTCCCGGGCGCGGCACGGAGCCCTTCGTCGACACGGCCATCGCGCGCGTGCCCGCCGGCTGGCTGGCCGCGCTGCCGGGCGAGGTGCTGGTGGCGAGCCATGTCGAGTTCCTGCCGATGGACGCGGCAGCGCCCAACTGGGACGACGTCGCCAACCGCTACTTCGCGGGCAACGCGATCGTGGGCGCCGAGGTCGGCGACGGCGCTGCGACCGCGCTCACCGACTTCCACGTGCACGCCGACGGCTTCGAGCGCCTGCTGCTGCTCGACCGCCACCTCACGCCGCGGCAGGCCGGACGGATGCTGCAGCGCCTGCTCGAGATCGACAGCTACCGGATGATGGCGCTGCTCGCGCTGCCCGTCGCGCGCGAGCTCGCCCCGTACCTCGACGCGCGCGAGGCGGAACTGGCCGAGATCGCCACGGCACTGACGCGCGCAACCGAGGCCGACGAGGCCGGCCTGCTCGAGCGGCTGACGCACCTCGAGGCCGAGATCGAGAGCCGCGTCGCCGGCAACGACTTCCGCTTCGGCGCCGCCAGCGCCTACCACGACCTCGTGCGGCGGCGGATCGCGGAGCTGCGCGAGGTCCGCATCCAGGGGCTGCCGACCTTCCGCGAGTTCACGGAGCGGCGGCTCGAGCCGGCGATGGCGACCTGCCGCACGATGGCGGCGCGCCAGGAGGCGCTGTCGGCGCGGGTCGCACGCGCCAACGAGCTGCTCGCCACGCGCATCGACATCAGCCACGAGCGCCAGAACCAGGCGCTGCTCGAGTCGATGGACCGGCGCGCCCGCGTGCAGCTGCGCCTGCAGACCACCGTCGAGGGCCTGTCGGTCGCGGCGTTCACGTACTACGTGGTCGGGCTGGTCGGCTACCTCGCCAAGGCACTCAAGACCGCCGGCGCGGCACTGAACCCCGAACTCGTGATGGGCCTCAGCATTCCGCTCGTCGCCCTGGTCGCCGGCTACGGCATCCACAAGATCCGGCACATGGTGGCGCGCGCCGCGGGCTGAGCCGGCGCCGACTCAGCCCGCCGCGGCGAAGCGCTCGATCGCGGCCACCACCGTGCGCGGATCCTCCTCGTGCGCCAGGTGGCCGAGGCCCGGGAGTTCGCACAACTCCGCGCCCGGCACACGCAGGCATA
>JAFEDP010000144.1 GCA_018241545.1 Pseudomonadota bacterium | reverse complement strand
TGATCATTCGGGACGTGCGGGCGCGCGATCGTGCGCGCCGCGGCTCCCGCGCGGGCCTCGACGACCGCGAGCTCGACGCGTCCCTCGGCGTCCGGGCTCTTGTCGCGCAGGCGCGTGAAGGCGATGCGGGCGCCGTCCGGCGACCAGGCCGGCACGTCGTCGTCGACCCCGGGGCCCGCGGTCAGCGCCGCGAGCGAGCGGCTCTCGAGATCGAGCAGGTACAGGTGACGCGAGTGGCCGGTCGCGAGGTAGCCCTCCTCGTCCTGCTTGAAGTGCAGCGCGTCGATGACGATGGGGCGTGGCCGCGGCGGCTTGGCGGCCGCCGGGTGCGGGGCCGTCTCGGGCGGATCGTCGTCCGCCTCGGCCACCGCGAGCACGAGGCGCCGGCCGTCCGGCGACCAGGCGTAGGCACCGAGGTCGCCGGCGAGCGAGGTGAGCGGCTGCGGCTCGCCGCCGCGGCGGTCGAGCAGCATCAGCTGCGCCTTGTCGCCGCCCGCCGGGGTCGCGACGAAGGCGAGGTAGCGGCCGTCCGGGCTCCAGCGCGGCGCATGCGTGCCGCTCGCCGGCCGCGTCAGCGCCACGTGCTCGCGGCCGTCCCAGCTCGCCATCCACAGCGCGCTCTTCTGCTCGTCCGACTCGCGGTCGTTGACGGTCACGACGTACGCCACCCAGTCGCCGCCCGGGGCCACCTGCGGATCGCTGACGGTCTGGAAGGCGTAGAAATCCGCGGGCACGAGCGGCCGGCGCGCGGGCGCCTCGGCGCCGGCTGCCGCGACCAGCAGCGCGCCGAGGACGAGCGCGGTGACGCGAGGGACGAGTGGGTGCATGGCGGGGACCTGTGTGGCGGCGAGGGTGGCGCACGGCCGGGCCGCGCCGCGCGGCCCCGCCCGGGCCGGGGTCGAGCCTAGCACGGCGCGCCGCCGGCCCGGCGCGGGAGGTTCCGGTGGCGCACGGATGATGGCAGGCTGTGCGACTTCGTCGCGTCGGCCGGGTCCGGCGTCGACGCCGCCATCACGCCACGGGGGACCCATGCGACCGATTCTTGCTCTGCTCCTCGCCACGCTCGCCAGCTGCGCGCTCGCGGCGCCCGCCGCGCCCGCCGCCGACGCCGACGCCGATGCCAAGGCCGCCGCCAAGCCCGAACCCAAGGCCGAGCAGTCGGTGACGCAGCACGCGCTGCGCGCCGGCGCGCTCAGCTTCGAGTACACCGCGACCGCCGGCACCGCGCTCGTCCGCGACAAGGACGACAAGCCGGTGGCGAGCATCGGCTACGTCGCCTACACGCGCCGCGACGCCCGCGACGCGGCGCGCCGCCCGGTGCTGTTCGCCTTCAACGGCGGCCCCGGCTCGTCGTCGATCTGGCTGCACATGGGCCTGCTCGGGCCGCGCCGGGTGGTGACGCCGGACGCGAAGGCGGCGCCGCCCGCGCCGTACACGGTCGTCGACAACGCCTACACGCCGCTCGACAAGGCCGACGTCGTGCTGATCGACCCGGTCGGCACCGGCCTCAGCCACGCGGTCGGCGACAAGAAGGACGAGGACTTCTGGGGGGTGGACGCCGACATCGACTGCATCGGCCGCTTCATCGCCCAGTACCTCGACGACAACCACCGCTGGAGCTCGCCGAAGTACCTGCTCGGCGAGAGCTACGGCACGACCCGCGCGGCGGGCATCGCGCGCTACCTGCAGTCGAAGCGCAACGTCGCCTTCAACGGCGTGATCCTGGTATCGGTCGCCACCGACATCGAGGCGCTGTTCGCGCTGCCGGGCAACGACCGTCCCTACCCGCTGTACCTGCCGGCCTTCGCCGCCACCGCCTGGTACCTGAAGGCGCTGCCCGCCGCCCATCCGGACCTCGGCGCCTTCCTCGACGAGGTGCGCGACTACGCGCGCGGGCCGTTCGCGGCCGCGATCGGCCGCGGCGACGCCCTGCCGGCGGCCGAGCGCCTCGCCGTGGCGCAGCGCGTGCACGAGTACACGGGGCTGTCGGTCGACTACCTGGTCGCCGCCAACCTGCGCGTCAGCGAGAGCGCCTTCGACCACGAGCTGCTGAAGGCGCGCGGCCTCACGGTCGGGCGCATCGACTCGCGCTTCGTCGGCGCGACCATCGATCCGCTCGTCAAGGAGGCCGAGTACGACCCGCAGCTCAACGCGATCCGCTTCGCGTACGCGGCCGCGTTCCTCGACTGGTACCACAAGGACCTCGGCTTCGGCGGCGGCAAGACCTACCAGGCGTCGAACTTCGCGATTGGCGGCCGCTGGCACTGGGACCACCACTCCGACGACGGCGTCCAGTTCGCCGTCAACACCGGGGTCGACCTCGCGCACGCGCTGGTCGAGGACCCGCACCTCAAGGTGCTGGTGATGAACGGCTACTTCGACCTCGCCACGCCGTTCTCGGCGACCGAGTACATGATCGACCACCTCGGCGTCAGCGCCGAGGCGCACGCGCGCATCCGCATGAAGTACTACGAGGCGGGGCACATGATGTACATCCACCAGCCCTCGCTCGAGCGGATGAAGGCCGACCTCGACGCCTTCATCACGGAGACCTCGGCCCCCTGAGGCCCGGCCCGGGGCGGGCGCGGCGGCTCGGCCGCGCCCGCCGCGCGCTCACGGGGGCGCGAAGCCCCCGATCGCCGGCACGCCCCGCTCGTGCAGCAGGGCGTTGAGCGCGGGCAGGTCGCCGCCGGCGAGCGCGCGCCACTTGGCGAGCTCGCCGGCGAGCTCGCCGTGCAGGTACGCGTAGACCTCGCGCTCGGGCTGCGTCGGCGCCCACTCGCCGTCGATCACGCTGGCGAACGTGTCGTACTGCTCGTTCAGCATGTTCGGATAGCGCAGGTTGTCCTCGGAGGCCGCCATCTGCACCTGCACGAGGCGCGCCTCGACCGGCGCCATGCGCCCGAGCAGCGCGTCGATCGCCTCCAGCACCGGCCGGGCTGCCGCGTCGTCCGCGCTCCACTTGCGCAGCGTCTGCAGGCGCGCGCGCGTGTCGCGGATCTGGTTGACCGCGCGGTGCAGCGCGTCGATGTCGTCGCGGACGCGCAGCGCGAGGTCGTCGAGCTCGTCGAGGTCGCGCGCCGTCACCTGACCGGCGAGGCGCGGGTCGAGCACGATCTCGAGCGGCACCGTCTGGCTCTGGCCTCGCACCGTCAGGCGCACCTGGTAGTGCCCGGGCTTGACCACCGGACCGCGCGGGCCGTCGTCGGAGTAGAACGCGCCCGGGATAGGCGTCGGGTCGGCGCGGCGGAAGTTCCACGCGAAGCGGTTGGCGCCGGCCGCGGCGGGGATCACCTCGGCCGGCGGCTCGCGGTCGACCCACTCCGGCGGCTGCTCGGTGTCATCGCCGCTCTTGAGGTTCGAGAAGCGCTTGAGGAGCTTGCCGGAGGCGTCGAGGAACTCGAGCGTGATCTCCTCCTTCTCCGCCGGGGCGCTCTTCAGGTAGTAGTCGATGACCGCGCCGGGCGGCGGGTTGTCGCCGCTCGGCACGCGCCGCTCGACCTGCTCGGGCACGTGCAGGCGCACGGCGGTCGCGGGCGTGAACAGGTGGAACGTCGCGTCGGCGTGTACCGCGGCGGCCTGGCGCAGCGGCGACAGGTCGTCGAGGATCCAGAACGAGCGGCCGTGCGTCGCCGCCACGAGGTCGGCGTCCTTGACCGCGAGGTCGTGCACCGGGACGGTCGGCAGGTTGAGCTTGAGCGGCTGCCAGTGGGCCCCGTCATCGACCGAGGCGTAGACGCCGAGCTCGGTGCCGGCGTACAGCAGCCCCGGCCGCGTCGGGTCCTCGCGCACCGCGCGCACGTATGCGCCGTCCGGTATGCCGGTCGCGATCCGCGTCCAGCTGCGGCCGTAGTCGTGGGTGCGGTAGATCAGCGGCCTGAGGTCATCGAGCTTGTGGCGGTCGATCGCGGCGTAGGCGGTGCCGGGGTCGTGCGCCGAGGCCTCGATCAGGCTGACCATGCTCCACGGCGGCAGGTCCTTGGGCGTCACGTTCTGCCAGTGGCCACCGTCGTCACGCGTCAGGTGGATCAGCCCGTCGTCGGTGCCCGCCCACAGCAGGCCGCGCTGGCGCGGCGACTCGGCGACCGTGAACACGGTGTCGTAGTACTCGACGCTGGTGATGTCGAGCGTGATCGGCCCGCCCGAGGGCTTCTGCTTGCTCTTGTCGTTGCGCGTGAGGTCCGGACTGATCGGCTGCCAGCTGCGGCCCTGGTCGCTGCTCTTCATCACGTACTGGGCGGCCGTGTACAGCACGTTGGAGTCGTAGCGCGACACCAGCACCGGCTCGGTCCACTGCTGGCGGAACTTGAGATGCTCGGCGCCGTTGCCGGACACGTCGAGCGGATAGACCGAGGCGTCGCGCAGGTTGTTGGTGCGGTGGTCGTAGCGGGTGATGAAGCCCGAGTCGGAGCCGGCGTAGACGATCTCGGGGTCCTTCGGATCGGGGGCGATGTAGCCGCTCTCGCCGCCGCCGACCGCGTACCAGTCCTGGCGGCCGATCACGCCGTCGTCGTCGCGGCTCGCGATCGCGATCGTCGAGTTGTCCTGCTGCGCGCCGTACACCCGGTACGGCCAGTGGTTGTCGACGGCGACGTGGTAGAACTGCGCGGTCGGCTGGTTGTAGGGCTGCGTCCAGGTGCGCCCGCCGTCGAGCGAGATGCTGGCGCCGCCGTCGCTGCCGTCGATCAGGTGGCGCGGGTCGCGCGGGTCGATCCACAGTCCATGGTGGTCACCGTGCGGCGCCGGCACGAGCTCGAAGCTCTTGCCGCCGTCGCCGGAGCGGAACAGCCCCGTGTTCGACACGTACACGACGTCCGGCGACACGGGGTCGGCGTACACGTGCGAGTAGTACCAGGCGCGCTGGCGGAAGCGGTGGTCGGCGTTGACCCGGCTCCAGCTCGCGCCGCCGTCGTCCGAGCGGAAGAGGCCGCCCTCGTGCGCCTCGATCAGCGCGTACACGCGCCCGCTGCCGCCGCCGGCGACCGACACGCCGATGCGTCCGAGGATGCCCTCCGGCAGGCCGTGGCCCTCGAGCCGCTGCCAGGTCAGGCCGCCGTCCGCCGAGCGGTACAGGCCCGAGCCCGGGCCGCCGCTCGCCAGCGACCACGGCGTGCGCTCGACCTGCCACAGCGAGGCGTAGGCGATGCTCGGGTTGTCCGGGTCGAACACGACGTCGGCCGCGCCGGTGCCGGAGTCGCGGAACAGCACGCGCTGCCAGCTGCGGCCGCCGTCGGCGCTGCGGAACACGCCGCGCTCCTCGTTGCGGCCGTAGACGTGGCCGAGGGCCGCGACCAGCACCACGTCGGGGTTCTTCGGGTGCACCGCGACGGCGGCGATGTGGCGCGAGTCCTTGAGACCGACGTTGTGCCAGCTGCGCCCGCCGTCGACCGACTTGTAGACGCCGTCGCCGTAGGTGATGTTGCCGCGCGGGCAGGCTTCGCCGCTGCCGGCGTAGATGACGTTGTGGTCGGACTCGGCGACGGCGAGCGCGCCGATCGAGGCGATCGGCTGGTCGTCGAACACCGGCTGCCAGGTGGCGCCGGCGTTGCCGCTCTTCCACACGCCGCCGGCGACGCCGCCGAAGTACCAGGTGGCGGGGTCGCCCGGCACGCCGCTGACGGCGAGCACGCGTCCGCCGCGGAACGGGCCGATCTGGCGCCACTTCATGCCGGCGAGCAGCGCCGGGTCGACCTGCGCGCCGGCGACGGCGACCCAGGAGGCCGCGGCGAGGGCCGCGGCGGACAACAACAGGGGCTTGCGAAGACGCAACATGCGGTGGCTCCGGTGTCGGGTGCGCAGGGTGAGGGCCGCTATCCTACGGCAAAGCGCGGCGGCGCCCTCGATGCGGCACCGCGGCAATCAGTGGCGGCTGCTGTTGGCCGGCGAGATCACCCGCCCGAGCGCCGAGGCGCGCGCCAGGCGGTCGAACAGACGGTACGCGGCCGCCGAGATCGCGCTGATCGCCTCCTCGCCGGCGCGCTCGCTGGCGAGGAAGCTGGTCATCACGCAGATCACGTAGGGCCGGCCCTCGACGAACACGATGCCGGAGTCATTGCGCACGCCCTCGAGCGCGCCCGGCTTGTTGGCGATGCGCAGGTCGTCCGGCAGCTCGCGCGGCAGCCAGCTGTCCTTGTGGGTGGCGAGCATCGCGAAGAAGTCGCCGCGCAGCGGCTCGCCGACCACCTGGCCGCGGTACAGGCGCTCGAGCAGCTGCATCATCTCGCGCGGCGTCGAGACGTTCTCGCGGCCGGCGCGCGCCGCCGCGAGGTCCATCATCTTGCGCTGCAGGCGCGTGTGCGCCAGACCGAGGCCGTCGAGCATCGCGTTGACGTTGCCCATGCCGACGCGGTCGATCAGCACGTTGGTCGCGCCGTTGTCGCTGACGGCGACCATCATCGTCGCGAGGTCCCTGAGCGTCAGCTGCGTGACGCCCGGGGTGAGCCCGCCGAGGATGTCGCTGTCGGCGACCACGTCCTCCGCGCGCACCACGTAGCGGTCGGCGAGCGTCGCCTGGCCGGGACGGCCGCGCGCGGCCTGCTCGGACTGGCGGTAGAGCTCCGCGAGCACGGCGATCTTGATGGAGCTCGCCTGCGGGAACACCGCGTCGGGCCGCACCAGCAGCTCCTGCCCGCTGCTCAGGTCCTTGATTGCCACCCCGAGCACTCCGTCGAGGCGGTGCTCGACCGCGGCGACGTCCTCGCGCAGCCGGTCCCACAGTACCTGCGCCGGATCGGCCGGCGCCGGCGCGGCGAGCGCGCAGCCGGCCGCGAGCGCGGCGACGATTCCGAACAGCGTTCGCATGCTCCTCCCCCTCCCGGCGCGGGCGCCTGCCTAGTGGCCCGCGACGGCGGACGTACCGAGTTCCGACTCCGTCACCGGCGGTTCCGGGTCACCCGGGAACACGGTGCGCGCGAGCGCACGGGTCACCTCGCCGTTGTGGCCGCTGATCGTGATCGCGGGCCGGGCCTGCGCGGTCAGGCGCGCGAGCAGCGCCGACGGCGCCGGCTGCGCGCGCTCGTGGCCCTGCAGGCGCGCGCGCGCCATCCGCGCGAACAGCGTCGCCATCAGCTGTCCCTGGGCGATGTACGCGGTCGACTGCGCCCCGTCGCGATGCGCGCCGAGCTCGGCGCGGATCGTGCCGTCGAGCACCGGGTAGTGCGTGCAGAAGTAGCCGACCACGTCCGGCGCGGCGCGCCCGGGCAGCT
>JAFEDP010000143.1 GCA_018241545.1 Pseudomonadota bacterium | reverse complement strand
GAGGACAAGGTCCGCAAGGTGCTCAAGATCGCCAAGGAGCCGATCTCGATGGAGACGCCCATCGGCGACGACGAGGACTCGCACCTCGGCGACTTCATCGAGGACACCTCGGTGCAGTCGCCGCTCGACTCGGCGACGATGGAGAGCCTGCGCGAGACCACCCACGCGGTGCTCGCGCAGCTGACGCCGCGCGAGGCCAAGGTGCTGCGCATGCGCTTCGGCATCGACCTCAACACCGACCACACCCTCGAGGAGGTCGGCAAGCAGTTCGACGTCACGCGCGAGCGCATCCGCCAGATCGAGGCCAAGGCGCTCAGGAAGCTCCGCCACCCGAGCCGCTCCGAGCAGCTGCGCAGCTTCCTGATGGAGGACTGAGCGGCGCCGCGGGCGCCCGCGGGCCCGCCACCGGTGACCGCGAAGGGCCGCGCAGTGCGCGGCCCTTCGCGTTTTCAGGCATAGAGTCGCAGCAGCGTGAAGGCCGCGAGCCCGGCGGCCATGCACCACAGGATGCTGCGGCTGCGCCACATCACGATGCCGGCCACGACCGCGGCCAGCAGGCGGTGGTTGCCCGGGCCGAGGTCGAGGTGACCGCCGGGGAGCGCCAGCGCCGGCGCCAGGATCGCGGCCAGCGCCGCGGCCGGCGCGTGCTTGAGCGCGCGCTCGGCGGCCGGCGGCAGGCGCAGCCGCTCGCCGAGCACCAGGAAGCTGCAGCGCGTCACCACGCCGGTGAGCCCGATGCCGACGATGGCGAGCCACAGCTGCAGCGTCGGGCTCATGTCGCCGCCTCGCGGCGCCGGTCGAGCAACACGGCGACCGCGATGCCGCCGAGGATCGCCGGAACGACGCCGAGCCGCAGCGGCAGCCCGTCGAGCGCCACGCCGAGCACCGCCGCGACCACGCTGCCGGCGAGCGTCGGCCGGCTCGCGAACGACGGCACCCACAGGCCCAGCAGCGCCAGCAGCCCGGCGAAGTCGAGGCCCCAGTCGCGCGGGATCGCCGCCGCCGCGAACAGCCCGACCAGCGAGCCCGCGTGCCACACCGCGTACATCGCGAGCCCGACGCCGAAGTAGTAGCCGAGCTTGCCTTGCCGGTCCGGAAACGCGCGCTCGGCGCGGCTGTAGACGACGAAGCTGATGTCGCCGAGCAGGTAGCCGACGGCCAGCCGCCGCCCGAGCGGCAACGTGCGGAACGTCGGCGCGACCGCCGCGCTGTAGATCACGAAGCGCAGGTTGACCATCAGTGCGGTCAGCACCGACACCGCGACCGGCGCGCCCGCGACCAGCAGCGGCAGCGCGGCGAGCTGGGCCGACCCTGCATAGGCGATCAGCGACAGGCCGACCGACTGGTGCAGCGCGAGCCCCGACTGCGCCATCGCGACCCCGGTGACCAGCGCCCAGGCGCCGACCGCGGGCGCCGCCGGCAGCATGTCGCGCAGGCCGCGGACGAAGGCCTCGCAGGCCTCGCAAGGCGGGTCCGCCGGCGGCATCGGCTCAGCCGGCGGGCGCCGGCCGGGCGACATCGCGCGTCCAGCCGAACGGGTCCGGGGCACGCCGCTCCTGGATCGCGAGCAGCGCCTCGCGCAGCTCGGCGGCGACGCCGTCGACGACGCGCGGCACGTGCTCGCGCCCGTCGGCCTCGACCAGCGCGGCGATCGGCGCGACGATCGCGGCCGTGCCGCACGCGAACAGCTCGCTGCAGGCGCCGCTCGCGATTTGGCCGAGCAGCGCGCCGAGCTCGATCGCGCGCTCGTGCACCGCGTGGCCACGGTGCCGGGCGAGGCGGATCAGCGAGTCGCGCGTGATGCCGGGCAGGATCGCGCCGTCGAGCGTCGGCGTCAGCAGCTCGCCGTCGACGACGGCGAACAGGTTCATACCCGACAGCTCCTGCAGGTAGCGGTGCTCGTGCGCGTCGAGCCACAGCGCGATCGTGCAGCCGCGCGCCAGCGCCGCGCTCGAGGCGCGCAGCGACGGCGCGTAGTTGGCGGCCGCCTTGGCGTGGCCAACGCCGCCCGGGGCGGCGCGCACGTCGTGGCGCTCGATCGCCACACGGATCGCCCCGCTGGCGTAGGCCTCGACGGGGTTGGCGATCACCATGAAGCGGAAGGTGGTGGAGTTGCGCAGCAGGTAGCCGCTCTCGGTGCCGAACAGGAACGGCCGCAGGTACAGGGCCTGGCCGGAGCGGTCGGGCACGAACGGCGCGAGCGCCCCGGCGACCGCATCGAGCGCCTCGAGGAACAGCGCCTCGGGAACCGGCGGCATCGCCAGGCGCTCGGCCGAGCGCGCGAGCCGCGCGCAGTTGTCGGCGGGCCGGAACAGGTTGGGCCACGGCTGCCCGACGCGGTAGGCCTTGAGTCCCTCGAACACGAGCTCGGCGTACTGCAGCGCGCGCGCGCCGGGCAGGATCTCGATCGGCCCGTACGGTAGCAGCCGGCCGCGGCCCCAGGCGCCGTCGGCGTAGTGCACGTCGTACATGACCGGCGCGGCGACCTGGCCGAAGCCGAGCCGCTCGGGCGGGCGGAACGCCGCGAGCGCGGCGGCGACGCCCGGATCGACGTCGTACGCCATCTCAGCGCCGCAGGTAGGCGTCGGTGCCGGTCAGCCAGTCCTGGCGCGGCGGGTTGAACACGTCCATGTCGAGCGTGTCGGCGAGCGCGAGCGCCCGGTGCGGGACGTTCGAGGGGATCACCAGCACCTCGCCGGCGCGCACCGTGACGGTGCGCTCGTCGTTGGCGCCGAGCCAGAACTGCAGCGCGCCCTCGAGCACATAGGTGATCTGCTCGTTCTCGTGCGCGTGGCGCGGCACGTCGTCGCCCTTCCGGAAGTACACGTGCGCCAGCATCATGCGCTCGCCCGTGATCAGGCGCCGCGAGATCGTGCCCTTGAGCGGCTCGGCCGGGATGTCCTCCCAGCGATGGTGGGTCACGCGGTCGGCGGAGGGGGTCGTCATGGTGGGGGTCCTTGCGATGGGGGAGCCGGTGCGCCGGCCCGGGATCAGAGGAACGCCTCGTCGACCGGCACGTCGAGCGCGCTGACCAGCCGGTTGGTCTCGTTGGCGAGGCCGACGATGGCGAGCAGCTCGGAGTACTGCGCCTCGGTCATGCCCTTCCTGCGCGCCGCCGCCGAGTGCGAGGCGATGCAGTAGCGGCAGCTGTTGCTGGCGCTCACCGCGACGTACAGCAGCTCCTTGGTGAGCGGGTCGAGCGCGCCGGGCGCCATGACCTCCTTGATGCTGCCCCAGATGCGCCGGAGCGTCGGCGGGTCGTGCGCCAGCACCTTCCAGAAGTTGTTGACCCAGTCGGTCTTGCGCGTCGCCATGATGTCGTCGTAGACGGCGCGCACCTCGGGCGAGGCGTCGGCGTACTCGATCGGCTCGCGGCGCGCGCTCATGGCACGATCGCGATCACGCGCGCCGGGAACCCCGAGCCGTCCTTCGGCTTCGGGAAGCTGACGATCACGACTCCGCCTGCCTCCGGCACCTGGTCGAGGTTCGCCAGCAGCTCGATCTGGTAGTGGTTCTGCTCGAGGATGTACGACTCGAGCGAGTAGTCGTCCTTGGTCGTGGCGAGGCCCGGATCGGTGTCGGTGGTCTCGTGGCCGGAGGCCGTGATGCCGCGCTCCTCGTACAGCAGCTTCAGCACTTCCTTGCTCCAGCCCGGATAGTGATACACGCCCTGTGCGTCGCGATTGGCGAGCGCGGCGTCGTCCGGCCAGCGCTTCGACCAGTCGGTGCGCATCGCGACGAAGGCGCCCTTCGGGATGCGCCCGTGGCGCTTCTCCCACGCCCGCACGTCGTCGAGCGTCAGCACGTAGTCCGGGTCCTTCGCGACCTTCTGGTGCACGTCGAGGACCACCAGCGGCATCAGCATCTCGGCCGGGTCGATCTGGTCGACCGAGCGCATGCCCGCGTGGAAGTGCGCCGGCGGGTCGACGTGCGTGCCCCACTGGCCGACGTGGCAGAACTGCTCGATGTGGAACCCGTCCTTCTCCACCGTGTACAGCGTCTTGACGGTCTCGTCCGGCGCGCCCTTCCAGTGCGGGATGCCGGGCGCGAACGGATGCGTCAGGTCGACGAAGCGGTGCGACTTCAGCACCGCGAGCGCGGCGGTCAGCGAGGCGGGCTTCGCGCCCGGCGGCGGATCGGCGACGGCGGGCAGCGCCGCGGCGAGGCAGGCGTAGGCGACGAGCGGACGGATCCAGGCGGACATGGACGGCTCCTTCGACGGGCAGGTTTTTAGGCTAGCACGGCGCGGCGCGGTGGCGGGCCGGCCGGCACGGCGGCCGGCCCGCGTCAGCGCTCAGAAGTGGTAGTTGACGTGGACCTTGAACCAGCGCGGCATGCCCGGGTAGGTCTGGGCCAGGCCATTGACGCCGGTGTTGTCGAACGCCATCACCGCGTAGTGCTTGTTGGCGACGTTCTCGAGCGACGCACCGACCTCGACCTTGTCGCCCTGCGGCTGGTAGGTGAGCCGCAGGTTGGCAAGGCCGTACCCGGACTGCTGCACCACCGGCGTGTCGGCGATGTTGAACCAGAACCGGGACAGGTAGTTGCCGTCGACCTGCGCCGCCAGGTGGCCCGTGCCGACCGGCCACGTGTAGCGCACGAAGGCGTTGCCGCTCCAGCGCGGCGCGTTGCCCGGCACGTAGTCGGCGAGCACGCCGGTGCCGCGCGCGTCGACGTTCTTGACGATCGCGTCGACATAGGCGACGCCGACGCCGACGCGCAGCGCGTCGACCGGCTCCACCTCGAACTCCAGCTCGCCGCCCTCGTGGCGCGCGTTGGCGTTGCGGATCGCCTGCGAGGGGCTGGCCGCGCCCTGGATCTGGATGAACGTCAGCGCCTGGAAGTCCTTGTAGTCGTAGTAGTAGACCGCGCCGTTGAGGCGCGCGCGGCGGTCGAGGAACAGCGACTTGAAGCCCACCTCGTACGAGGTCAGGGTTTCCGGCTTGATGCGCAGGATCGAGGTGTCGAAGATCGTCTCCGGGAACAGCGGCGCGTTGAAGCCCCCGCCCTTCACGCCGCGGTTGACGCTCGCGTACACCAGCGCGTCGCGCGCGACGTGCAGGTCGAGCTGCACCTTGCCGCTCCAGAAGTGGTCGTCGAGGCTGCCGTTGAAGCTCGACAGGTACGGCAGCGAGCCTTCCGGTACCGGCGGCTGCGTCAGCACCGTCACCGGCGCCGCGAGGTTGGTGTTGTTCACCAGCGCCGGGTACCAGCTGTAGCTGTAGTCCTTCTTGTCGGTGGAGAAGCGCGCACCGGCGGTGATGCCGATCAGGTCGGTGAGGCGGTCCTCCACCTGCGCGAACGCCGCCGTCGACTTGGTGGTCAGCGAGTACGGGATCTGCGTGATCGGCACGCTGCCGTCGGCCGCGGGCACGGTTGGCGCGGTCCAGCCGTTCGGGAACTCGGCGGCCGACCAGAAGAACGGCCCGGTCCAGCCCTCGTAGTAGTTGCCGTCGATCTTCAGCGCGTACACGCCGGCGGTCCAGTTGATCGTGCCGTGCGAGCCGTTGAGGCGCGCCTCGGCCGAGCCCTGGCTGACGTTGCTGCCGTTGAAGAACTGGAACCAGGTCACCGGGTTGGCGTCGGAGTCCTCGGCGTAGTCCTTGGTGATCTTCTGGTAGTCGGCGATCGCCGTCAGCGTCGCGAAGCCCAGGTCCTGGGTGTACTCCGCCGTTAGGCCGCGGGTGCGCAGGCGCGCGTAGCCGGTGAAGTTGTCGAGCACCGCCCACGGGCCCGAGGACGGGTAGCCGGTGGCGTTGCAGCCGGGGCACGTGCCCCAGTAGTTCTCGTTCGGCCCGACGAACACCGACGAGCCCGGCATGTTCGGGTCCGGCTTGGTCGTCGTGCTCTCCCACGCGCCGGCGCGCACGTCCTCGCGGCCGAGGCGGCCGATCACGAGCAGCTTCGCCGCGTCGCTCAGCTTGAACAGCAGCTGCCCGCGGAACGCCCAGTCATTGCCGTTCTCGAGTCCGGGGCCGCCGGTGAGGTTCTTGATGATCGGGTCGTAGTGGTTCGACTCGAACGCCACGCGCCCGTCGACCGCATCGAACAGCTGGCCGCCGACCGCGCCCTCGACGCGCGTCAGGTTGCGCTCGCCGAGCGTCACGTCGAGGTAGCCATTGGTGTCGTCGGTCGGCCGGCGCGAGACGAACTGCGCGAGGCCGCCGGTGGCGTTGCGGCCGAACAGGGTGCCCTGCGGACCGCGCAGCACCTCGACCCGGTCGATGTCGAACAGCTGGAACGCCAGGCCCGCCATCTGGCTGACGTAGGCGTCGTCGACGTAGACGGCCGCCGGGCTCTCCTGGTGGTCGGCGAAGTCGTTCTGGGTCACGCCGCGGATCGACAGGCTGAACGACGAGGGGCCGTTCGGCTGCGTGAGCACCACGGCCGCCATCGACTTGGTGATGTCGGTGGCGGCGGTCGCGCCGAGCGACGCCAGGTCGTTGCCGGAGACGGCGGAGATCGAGATGCCGACGTCCTGCGCGTTCTGCGTGCGCTTCTGCGCCGTGACGATCACCTCGGCGAGTCCGCCGGATGGCTCGTCCGCGAACGCGCCCGCGGCGCCGGCCAGCGCCGCCGCCATGCCGGCGGCGAGCGCCCACTTTGAATGCCTCATCTGCTGTCTCCTCTGGTGCTGCGGGAGCCGCGGCGCATGCCACAGCTCCCGTCGGTTGACCGTGCGGGGAATGGCCGCCGGGCCGTCCGCTCGCGGACGGCCGGGTGGCGACGCCCGGCGCTGCACCGGTCGCGCGCGACCGGCGGTTCTGGTTGTTCCCCCTGCGGAAGGCGGCATTTTAGCCGAACGCGTGCGCGCGCCGCGCCGCCGCGTCAGAGCGCGCGGGCATGGGATCAGAACGAAACGGAATGCGCCGCGCGCTTCGCTAGCGCGTGGGTGGCGCCGGCGGGCCCTCGGCCGTCGCCGCCGCGATCTCCTCGGCCGTGGCGCGCCGGTAGACCGAGTGGATGGTCAGCGACTTGATGCCCTGCGCACGGAACTCGATGACGGACTCCAGCCGGTCGCCGGCGTGCGCGCGATAGTGCTCGAGCACGCGCAGCCGCGAGCCGTCCGCACTCTGGATCAGGAACTCATCGTGCTGCCAGCCGGCGCTGACGCGGCGCGACCCGAAGCGGTCGGTCACGCTGTCCGGTTCCTCGTCGCCCGGGACGTACTCGCGGCGGCGCTCGTCGGCGCCGAAGCTGACGCGGCTGGGCGACTGCTCGATCTCGAGCAGCCGCGGCGGGCGCGCGAACGCGGTGATGAAGTCCGAGGCGCGCAGCCGTCCCCACGACGGGCTGGGCTCGGCGGCCGGGCGCGCCTCGCCCTGGCTGTCCGACCGGCCGCCGCGGCGATCGCCGCGGTTGCCGCCGTCCGGGGCGCGCGTGGCGTC
>JAFEDP010000142.1 GCA_018241545.1 Pseudomonadota bacterium | reverse complement strand
GCACCGCCAGCGCGCGGGCGAGCGTGCGCTCGAAGCGCAGCAGCTCCTCGGCGTGGCGGGCGCAGGCCGGGCAGGCGGCGAGGTGCGCCTCGAGCGGCGCGTCGCGCCCGTTCGGCTCGGCGCCGAGGCGCCGGCGGACGTCGAGGCAGTTCATGGCGCCTCGGCCTCCCCGGTGATGGCGACGCGCAGCTTCTGGCGCGCCCGGAACAGGCGCGTCAGCACCGCGCCCTGGGTGAGCTCGAGCAGCGAGGCGATCTCGTCGGTCGTGTATCCCATCAGCACCTGCAGCACCAGGGGCTCGCGGTAATCGCGCTCCAGCGCCAAGATCGCGGCCCTCACGTCGTGCACCTCCTGAGCGTCGGCGCCCGCGAGCGCCGGGTCCTCGAGCGTCGCGAGATCGTCGACGTCGACGGTCTCGAACTGCTTGCGCTCGAAGCGGCGCGCGAACTCGCGCCGCGCGATCGTCAGCAGCCAGGCGCGCGCCGAGGACTCCTCGCCGAGGCTCGCGAACGAGCGCCAGGCGCGCAACAGCGTGTCCTGGACCACGTCCTCCGCCACCGCCCGATCGCGCGCCAGCCAGAACGCGAACCGGTACAGGTCCGGGCGCAGCCGGCCGCACAGCGACTCGAATCGGGCCTGTTGCTCCGGGGTCGGGACGGACTCGCTCATGGTCGAAGACCGGGCCTCCGCGTTCCTTATTACAGGGGCGGCCGCGGCCGCCCCGCCCGGATGCTACACGGCCGGGCGCAGACCGCGGGCGCTGGCGCAGCGCAGCAACCCGTGCCGGCCTCACCCTCGTGCGTGATCGCTGTAACAAGTGGGCGCATTCTCCGGTCTAGTCCGACGCGTCCGTCACGGCCGCACGTCGCAAGGAACCGATCGCCATGGATCCCAAGTCGATACCGGCCGGGCTCGAACGCACGCTCGCCCAGGGCGCCGCGCTGCTCGCGAGCCCGTTTGCGCTCGCGACGCGTCTGTACGTCGGCTGGGTGTTCCTGCACTCCGGCTGGCTCAAGGTGACGGACTGGGGCCAGACGCTGGCGCTGTTCGAGAGCGAGTACCGGGTGCCGCTGCTGCCGCCGCACCTCGCCGCCTACGCAGGCGCCGGCGGCGAGCTCCTGTTCGGGGCCCTGGTCGCGCTGGGACTCCTCGGCCGCGCCGGCGCACTCGGCCTGCTCGCGGTCAACGCGATGGCGGTGATCTCCTACCGCCACGTGCTGCTCGCCGACGGCTTCGAGGCCGCCCTCGGCCAGCACGTGCTGTGGGGCTTCATGCTGCTGACGCTGGCGGTGTACGGTCCCGGCGGGTGGGCGCTCGATCGCCTGGTGGTGGGCCGCACCGCCGCGCTCGCGCCCCGCGCCGCGACCGCCTAGCCGACCACGGGTTCGAGGGCGACCCGCCGCTCCGAGGGGACCGGCGTGGTGGGTCGCCCGGGTCCGCCCGATGCGGGCGGGCTCGTCGTCGCCGGTCCCTTCGTTCATCATCCAGCCAACCAACAGAGGTAATGAGTCATGAAGACCAACGTCACCGGCGCCGCGATCGCCACCGCCGCCGCCCTGCTGTTCACGACGGTCGCCGCGCCGGTCGCGCACGCAGAGGACGCGAAGATCAAGTGCGAGGGGGTCAATTCCTGCAAGGGCACCTCGGCCTGCGCCACCGCGCACAACTCCTGCCAGGGCCAGAACAAGTGCAAGGGCCAGGGCTTCCTGCTGCTGTCGAAGGGCGACTGCGACGCGGCCAAGGCGAAGATGAAGAAGTGACCGGAGCGGGGCGCGGCGCGCAGGCGCCGCGCCCCACGCCCGACCGCATGCACGCCCCCCTCGGCTTCGGACTCGGGCTGCGCCCGGCGCACTACGCCGCGATCCTCGATTCCGACCCCGCCGTCGACTGGTTCGAGGTCATCACCGAGAACTACCTGGTCGGCGGCGGGCGACCGCTCGACTTCCTCGACCGGATCCGCGCGCGCTATCCGGTCGTGATGCACGGCGTGTCGCTGTCGATCGGCAGCACCGCGCCCCTCGACCTCGACTACCTCGCGGGCGTGCGCGCCCTTGCCGCGCGCTGCGAGCCGGCCTGGGTGTCCGACCACCTGTGCTGGACCGGCGTGCACGGCCTCAACCTGCACGACCTGCTGCCGCTGCCGTACACGGCCGAGGCCCTCGACCACGTCGCGCCGCGCATCGAGCGCGTGCAGGAGTTCCTCGGCCGGCCGCTGGTCGTCGAGAACGTCTCCAGCTACGTCGCCTACGCGGACTCGGCGATGAGCGAGTGGGAGTTCCTGTCGGCGCTCGTCGCGCGCACCGGCTGCCGCCTGCTGCTCGACGTCAACAACGTCTACGTCAGCGCGCGCAACCACGGCTTCGAGCCGCGCGACTTCCTCGACGGCGTGCCGGCGGGCGCCGTGCAGCAGTTCCACCTCGCCGGCCACCTCGACCTCGGCACACACGTGATCGACACCCACGACGCACCGGTGCGCGAAGAGGTCTGGGACCTGTACGCGCACGCGCTGCGCCGCTTCGGGCCGGTCAGCACCCTGCTCGAGCGCGACGACCACATTCCGCCGCTCGGCGAGCTCGTCGCCGAGCTCGACCGCGCGCGCGCGATCGCGCGCGTCGCGCTGAGCGCGGCCGCCTGATGCGGCTCGCGGAGCTCCAGGACGCCGTGCAGCGCCACGTGCTCGACGGCGGCGCGCCGCCGGCGGCGCTCGCCGCCGCGGTGCTGCCCCCGGCCGGCGAGCGGCTCGGCATCTACGCCGAGGCCTACCGGCTGCGTCTCGCGGAGGCGCTGGCGACCCAGTTCCCGGCACTCGCCGCGCGCGCCGGGAGCGAGCCGTTCGCGGCGCTCGCGCGGGCGTTCATCGCCGCCACGCCCTCGGTGCACCGCTCACTGCGCGACTACGGCGCCGGACTCGGCGCCTGGCTCGCGGCCGGAGCCGCGGACGAGGAGCAGGCGCTGCGCGCCGAGCTCGCCGAGTTCGAGTGGCGCCTCGCCGCGGCCTTCGACGCCGCCCCGGGCGCGGCCGCCGGACCCGCGGACCTCGCCACCGTCGCGCCGCAGGACTGGCCGGCGCTGCGCTTTCGCGCCGTGCCGAGCCTGCAGCGGCTCGCGACCACGACGCCCGCGGTCGCCGCCTGGCGCGCGCACCGCGACGCGAGCGGCGCCTCGCCCGCGGCCACGCGTGGCGCCCGGGTCGAGTGGCTGATCGTGCGCCCGGCGCTCGAGACGCAGTTCCGCTCGCTGCCCGGGGACGAGGCCGGGGCCCTCGACCGGCTGCTCGCGGGCGCGAGCTTCGGCGAGCTGTGCGCGGAACTCGCCGCGCGCGCCCCCGACCCGGGCGCCGCGGCACTGCAGGCGGCGCTGTGGCTCAAGGGCTGGCTGCAGGAGGGCGCCCTCGAGCGGGTATGATGGGCGTCCCTCGCGCCCCTGCCCCGCCGCTATGATCAACGTCCCGCTCCGCACGCTCGCGTGCCTCGCCATGGTCCTGTCCACCACATCGCCGGCCCTCGGTGCCGCGCCGCCGCCCGATGCGCCGAACCCGCTGCTCGCGCCCTGGCACGGCCCCTACAGCGGCGTGCCGCCGTTCGACCGCATCCGCACCGAGCACTTCAAGCCGGCCATCCTCGCGGCGATGGCGGAGGAGAGCACCGAGGTCGAGCGCATCGCGAACGACGCGGCGCCGGCGAGCTTCGCCAACACCATCGCCGCCCTCGAGTCCGCCGGCCGCACCTTCGGGCGTGTCAGCCGCGTGTTCGGCGTCTACACCTCGACGCTCAATGACAAGCAGGTGCAGGCGATCGACACCGAGACGGCGCCGCTGATCGCGGCGCACGCCGACGCGATCACGCAGAACGCCAAGCTGTTCGCGCGGATCGCCGCGGTCTACGAGGCGCGCGAGCGCAGCGGCCTCACGCCGGAGCAGCAGCGCCTGACCTGGCTCGTGTACACCAACTTCGCGCGCGCCGGCGCGCAGCTCGACGGGCCCGCCAAGGCGCGCCTGACCGAGATCAACCAGGCGCTCGCCACGCGCTACACGCGCTTCTCGCAGAACCTGCTCGCCGACGAGAACGAGCGCTGGGTCGCGCTCAGCGGCGACAGCGACTTCGAGGGGCTGCCGGACTCGACGCGAGCGGCGCTCGCCGCGGCGGCACACGCGCGCGGCATCGCCGCCGAGGGCGCCGTGCTCAACACGCGCTCGAGCGTCGAGCCGTTCCTCGAGTACTCCTCGCGCCGCGACCTGCGCGAGCGGGTGTGGCGCAACTTCGTGATGCGCGGCGACAACGGCGATGCGCACGACAACAACGCCGTGATCACCGAGATCCTGGCGCTGCGAGCCGAGCGCGCCCGGCTGCTCGGCTACCCGACGTACGTGCACTGGCGGCTCGGCGACCAGATGGCGAAGACGCCGGAGCGCGCCATGGCGCTGATGGAGTCGGTGTGGCCGGCGGCCGTGGCGCGCGTGCACGAGGAGGTCGCCGACATGCAGGCGCTCGCCGACCGCGAGGCGGAGGCGGCCGGGCGCCCGCGCGCCGCGATCGAGCCGTGGGACTACCGCTACTACGCCGAGAAGGTGCGCAAGGCGCGCTATGACCTCGACGCCAACGAGGTCAAGCCCTACCTGCAGCTCGAGAAGCTGCGCGAGGGGATGTTCTGGGTCGCGGGCCGGCTGTTCGGCTTCCAGTTCAGGCCGGTACCGGCGGGCCGCGTGCCGGTGGCCCACCCGGACGTGCGCGTGTTCGAGGTCGTCGATGCGCACGGCGCGCACGTCGGGCTCTGGTACTTCGACCCCTACGCCCGGCCCAACAAGGACTCGGGCGCCTGGATGAACGCCTACCGCGACCAGGAGCGCTTCCAGCGCCCGGTCACGACGATCGTCTCGAACAACGCCAACTTCGTGAAGGGCGCGCCGGGCGAGCCGGTGCTGATCAGCTGGGAGGACGCGCGCACGCTGTTCCACGAGTTCGGCCATGCGCTGCACGGCCTGTGCTCGGACGTCTCCTACCCGTCGCTGTCCGGCACCAACGTCGCGCGCGACTACGTCGAGTTCCCGTCGCAGCTGCTCGAGCACTGGCTGGCGACGCCCGAGGTGCTGAACCGCTTCGCGCTGCACTACCGCACCGGCGCGCCGATCCCCGCCGCGCTGGTCGAGAAGATCCACCGCGCCGAGACCTTCAACGAGGGCTTCAAGACGGTGGAATACCTCGCCAGCGCGCTCGTCGACATGAAGCTGCACCTCGCCGGCGCGACGCCCATCGACCCGCGCGCGTTCGAGCGCGACACGCTGGCCGCGCTCGGCATGCCGCACGAGATCGTGATGCGCCACCGCACCCCGCAGTTCGGCCACGTGTTCTCCGGCGACGGCTATGCCGCCGGCTACTACAGCTACCTGTGGTCGGACACGATCGCCGAGGACGCCTGGGAAGCGTTCACCGAGGCCGGCGGCCCGTACGACGCCGCGGTCGCCGCGCGCCTGCGCGCGCACGTGTTCGCGGTCGGCAACACGGTCGATCCCGCCGAGGGCTTCCGCGCGTTCCGCGGCCGCGACCCGGGCATCGCGGCGCTGATGCGCCGGCGCGGCTTCCCGATCCCGGCGACCGCGCACTAGGACGCGGCGCGTCCGCGGAAGCCGCGCCCCGGCGCGGGTTTCGCGGATGGGGCGCGCCCGTGCGCGCCCGATAATCGGCGACGGGGCTTGCGGAGGATCTTCATGCGCATCGGCATCATCGGCGCCGGCATCAGCGGACTCGCCACCGCCTTCTGGCTGCAGCGCGCCCGACCGGACTGGCCGCTGACGGTCTACGAGGCCGGGCCCGATGCAGGCGGCGCGCTGCACACCGAGGTCGTCGACGGCTTCCATTTCGAGGCCGGCTGCAACGGCTTCCTGACCAACAAGCCCGACTCGCTGGACCTGGTGCGCGAGAGCGGCGCCGGTGCGCTGCTGCTCGAGAGCTCGGCCGCGGCGCGCAAGCGCTTCATCTACAACGGCGAGCTGCACCGCATGCCGGAGTCGCCGGGCGCCTTCCTGCAGACCCGGCTGCTGTCGGCCGGCGGCAAGCTGCGCGTGCTGGGCGAGTTCCTGGTGCGCGCGCGCCGCGACGGCGCCGACGAGAACCTGCGCGACTTCGGTTACCGCCGGCTCGGGCGCGAATTCACCGACGTGTTCCTCGATGCGATGACCGCCGGCATCTACGGCTCGACGCCGGCGCAGCTGTCGGTGGCGGCGGCGTTCCCGCTGATCGCGCAGCTCGAGCGCGAGCACGGCGGGCTGTTCCGCGGCATGCTCGCGCGCCGCAAGCGCCAGGCGGGGCCCGGCGGCGTGCTGACGAGCTTCACCAGCGGCGTCAGCACCTTCATCGAGCACCTGCGCGCCACGCTGCGCGCCGAGTGGCGCTTCGCCACGGCGGTCGAGGGCATCGAGCGCGCCGGCACCAGCTACCGCGTCCACGCCGGCGGCGGCAGCGCCGAGTTCGACCAGGTCGTCGTGGCGACGCCCGCCTACGCCGCCGCCGGCCTGCTCGCGGGCCTCGACGCGGGCCTCGCGCGCGAGCTCGGCCGCATCCGCTACTCGCCGATCGCGGTGGTGGGCTTCGGCTACCGCGCGCTCGCGCAGCCGCTCGACGGCTTCGGGCTGCTGACGACCTCCTCGGCCGGCCTGCCGCTGCTCGGCATCCTGTGGGACAGCAGCGTGTTCCCCGACCGCGCGCCGCCCGGCGGCAAGATCCTGCGCGCCATGCTGGGCGGCCAGCGCAATCCCGACATCCCGCTGCGCGAGGAGGGCGAGCTCGTGGCGCTGACCCGCGCCGGCATCGAGCGCGCGATGGGCGTGGCGGCGGCACCCGACACGGTCTACGTCAAGCGCTGGCCGCGCGGCATCCCGAACTACGGTCCGGGACACCTGGCCGCGGTCGCGGCCGTGGACGCGGCCGTCGCCCGCCATCCCGGGCTCGCGCTCGCCGGCAACTCGTACCACGGCGTCGCGATGAACGACTGCTGCCGCAACAGCCGGGCGCTGGCCGCGCGCCTCGCCGACGTCGCCGGCGCCCGCTAGAGCCGGCGCGCCAGCCAGTCCTCGAGGTCGGCGTAGACCGCGGCCCGCTCCGGCTCGTTGAAGAGCTCGTGGCGAAACCCGGGGTAGCGGCGCACCGTGACGTCCGCGCCGCCGAGCCGGGCGTAGACCGGCTCGACGAGCGGCAGCGGCACGAGCGCGTCCGCGGTGCCGTGCAGCGCCAGCACCGGCCGCGACAGGCGCGGCGCCTCGCGCGCGAGCGCCTCCATCGCCGCGAGCAACTCGACGATCGAGCGTGCCGGCACCGCTCCGTGGTGGACCAGCGGATCGGCGGCGTAGGCCCGTCCCACCGCCGGGTCCCGCGACAGCGCCGCCGGGTCGATCCGGAGCACGCCGACCCCCGGCGCGACCACCGACAGCAGCCGCGCGAGCGCGAGGCGCAGCGGCGCGCGGCCGGCGTCGGCCGCGA
>JAFEDP010000141.1 GCA_018241545.1 Pseudomonadota bacterium | reverse complement strand
CGCGTGACGGCGCTGTTGATCTCGGTCTGGGCGCCGTCGCGCATCAGGATGGCGATGTCGGGGGCGCCGGCGCTGGCCTGCGCCTGCCGGAACCCGTTGCCCATCGCCAGGAACGCCAGCAGTACGGCGACCACGAGCCCGATCGCCACCACCGTCGACAGCGACATCCACAGGCGCTGCGGGATGCTGCGGATGTTCATCGCGGCGACGGCGATCACCTGCGCGGCGAGGCGGCCCACGGTCAGTGCCTCCCCAGCGCCGCGGCGATGCGCAGCCGCATGCCGGTCCACGCCGGGATCGCGCCGGTGACGAGGCCCAGGAGCACGGCCCAGCCGATGCCGCCCAGGAACACCGCGGTACTCACGTGCAGGTTGCTGCCGAAGCCGGACAGGAAGCGCGACGCCACGGACACCGCCCCCGCCGCGGCGCCGAGCCCGAGCAGCGCGCCCAGGAGCGCCAGCAGCAGCGACTCCGACAGGATCTGCGCCAGGATGGTCGAACCGCTGAAGCCCAGCGTCTTGAGCACGCCGATCTCCCGGGTCCGCTCGCGCACCGCCATGACCATCGTGTTGCCCACGATCATCAGGATCGCGGCGAAGGCGGTGGCGACCACGAGCGTGATGATCAGCGCGATGTTGCCGAACTGCGCGGCGAAGGCCCGGTTGAAGGCCGCGGCGGTGTCGGTGGTGGTCTCGGCCTCGGAGTTCGCGAACAGCGAGTCGATCGCCTTCTCGATCTGGTCGTTCAGCGTCGGCGAGGCGGTCGTCATGATCGCCATGTTGATCTGGTCGCGGCCGAAGGTGACGCCCTCGTCGAAATAATCGTGATGCATCAGCACCAGGCTGTCGCGCTGCGGGTCGTCCGGGGCGGCGAACACGGCCGACACCTCGAACTCCCAGGCCTTCGCGCCGTCCTTGCGCGAGTAGATGTTCGAGGCGATGGGCAGGTGGTCGCCGACCTTCCAGTGGTACTTGTCCGCCACCGTGCGCCCGATCGCGAGCCCGGTGCGGGTGGCGAGCCAGGCGCGACGCTGCTCGGGCGGCATCTGCAGGTTCGGGTAGACGTCGAGGTAGGTGTCCGGCTGCACCGCCATCATGAACAGCGGCTCGCGCGTGTCCTGGAAGTAGCCGCCGAACCACGACTGGTAGGTCACCGCCTTGACGCCCTGCACCTGCCGGATGCGCTCGGCGTAGTTGACCGGCAGCGGCATCGTGAAGTTGATGCGATTGACCGTGATCAGGCGCTCGGCCGCCGACGCGTTGTCGCCCGCGTGGAAGGCCCGGTTGAAGCACTCGAGGAAGCCATAGAGGAAGAAGGCGATGAAGATCGCCACGAGCATCAGCGACGTCCGCAGCTTGCGGCGCCCGAGATTCTTGGCGACCAGCAGCGCCTGGTTCATGCGAGCGCCGTGCGTTCCACGAACACGCCCTTGTTGAGGTGCAGCGTTCGCTTGGTGTAGCGCGTGACCTCCGGGTCATGGGTGACCACGACGACGGTCTTGCCGTGCTCGCGGTTCAGCAGCTGCAGGAGGGCGAGCACCTCGTCGGCGGTGGCGCGATCGAGGTCACCGGTCGGCTCGTCGCACAGCAGCACCTGCGGGTCGGAGACGATCGCGCGCGCGATCGCGACGCGCTGCTGCTGGCCGCCCGACATCTCGCGGGGATAGTGGCCGGCGCGGTCGGCGAGGCCGACCAGCTCGAGGGCGGTCGCCACGTTGCGCCGGCGCTCCTTGCGGCCGAGCGTGGTCAGCAGCAGCGGCAGTTCCACGTTCTGCGCGGCGGTCAGCACCGGCATCAGGTTGTAGAACTGGAAGATGAAGCCGACGTTGGCGGCCCGCCACGCGGACAGCTGGCCCTCGCTGAGCGAGTCGACGCGCTGGCCGTCGAAGACGATCTCGCCGGAGGTCACGTGGTCGATGCCGCCGAGCAGGTTGAGCAGGGTCGTCTTGCCGGAGCCCGACGGTCCCATGATCGCGACGAAGTCGCCGGCCGGGATGTCGAGGTCGAGGCCCTCGAAGATCGTGATGGTCTCCTTGCCCTTCACGAACCGCTTGGACACCTTGCGAAGCTGGAACGAGAACGCGTCCGACATTGCCACTCCTTGGTCAGGCCGGATCAGGCCGTCGGGGTCGCCGCGAAGGCGACCTTGACGGCCATGTCGGGCAGGATGCGCGGGTCCTTCGACAGTATCGCGATGCGTACCCGCACCGTCGCCTTGGCGCGGTCCGCCGTCGGGACGATCGCGATCACCCGGGCCGGGATCGTCCAGTCCGGGTAGGCATCGAGCGTCGCCCTGACGTCCTGGTCCGGACGGACGCGCGAGATGTAGGCCTCGTTGACGTCGACCTCGATCTCGAGGCTATCCATGTCGACGAGCGTGCAGATGCCGGTGCGCGTGAAGCCGCCGCCCGCCGACATTGGCGAGATGATCTCCCCGGGCTGCGCGTTCTTGTCGACGACGATGCCCGCGAACGGGGCCACGATGCGGTGCTTGGCGAGGACTTCGCCGGCGTGGCGCGCGTCGGAGCGCGCCGTCGCGAGCTCGGCCTCGGTGCGCGCCAGCTGGGCGCGCAGGTCGAGCACCTGCGTGTCCGCCTTGGTGAGGTCGGCCTCGCTCGCGAGGTGGCTACGCGCGAGGTCCTGCGTGCGCTTGAGGATGCGCTCGGCGTCCGCGAGCTGGGCACGCGTCGCGGCCGTGGATGCGGTCGCCGAGTCGACCCGCGAGGTCGCGGTTGCCAGATCGGTGCGCGCCAACGTGTCGTCGAGGCGCGCCAGGAGCTGGCCCTGCTTGACCGCCATGCCCTCGTCGACCAGCACGGCCGCCACCCGGCCGGTGATCTCGGCGGCCACGGTGGCACGCCGCCGCGCCACGACGTAGCCGGAGGCGATCAGGCTGCCGGGGTCGGCCGGATGCGCGCTCGGCGCCGCAGGCGCCGCGGCGGGGGCCGGCGCCGCCGCGACCTCCGGGCGGTCGCGCCCCACCAGCAGCCAGACGAGGGCTGCGGCGAGGATCGCGCCGGCCGCCATGGCGCCGACGACCAGCGGCCAGCGGTGAGCCGGCGCCGGGTCGCTCGGGGCGCCGGTCGGGCGGACGATCTTCAGCGACGCTAGTTGCGAGGCGCGGCGTTCGTCGGTCATGCGCGAAGGTCAGAGGGCAAGCACGCAAGGGTACTACAGCCCCTCGCCGCTGCGCCGCACCACCCGGGCCGACCCGTCGCGCCGGGGCTGCCGGCCGGCCGGGTGAGCCGCTTATCTCGCGGCACCGGCCCGCCCGCCGCGGCCGCCGGGTGGTCAGCGCACCGTGTAGCCGCGCGCCTCCAGACAGGCCTGCTCCGCGCGCCGGTAGTCGGCCCGCTTGGCCGGCGCAGCCGCGGGTTCGACCCCCCCGGCGGGCCGGGTCGGATCGAACCCGGTCTGGTCCGCCGCCCAGCGGTGGCACTCGTAGCGATCGCCCGCAAGGTCATCGGCGCTCTGGCCATTGCGCGGATAGACGAACAGGTCCCCGGCGACCGGCGGCGTCGCCCCCGCGGCGCTCGGTGCCGCCTCCGCCGGCGGGGCCACGACCTCGTACCCGCCGCGGTCCGGGAAGTAGCGGTAGTAGGCGTCGTTGGCGTAGTAGTACTGGACGCCGCCGATGACGACGAGCGTCGCGAACGCCGGCATCACCGGCACGACGACACCGAACGGTGGCGCGATGACCACGTAGCGGCGGCCGTACGGCCGGTACCACACGCCGTCGTGGAACCAGAGGCGCTCGCCACCGAAGGCGACGACCCGCGCCTGCGGCGGGAGCACTCGGACCTCGGCGCCGCGCGCCGGGTAGTAGTGGTCGTGGCCGTGGCGCGCATCGTAGTGATCCCGCCCGCGCTCGTGGTCGTCGCGACCCTCGGCGAGGCTCGCAGACGGTGCGGTCAGCACGACGCACAGCGTCAGCGGCAGGAGGGCACGCACGATGCTCACTCGGGACCCCGACGGGTAGCGGGACTTGCGGCGCTGTCGCGCACCGCCCGTCCGGCAGGCCCAGCGGCGGCCCGAGCGGGTGGCGGCACGTGCCTCGGGATGGCGCCTGGGCGCGGCGCCTGCGGCGCGGCGATCTGGGCGACCACGAGCGGCGCCACGGTGCCGAGCACGATGCTCGCGATCCAGCGCACGCCGAGGCGCCGCGCGATGTCGAGCGGCCGGCGCAAGCGACCCCGGCTCAGGTCAGGCCGTGCGACTCGCGCCAGGCGGCGCGCCTCGCCTCGCGGGCGGCGCGCTCCTCGGCGACGAGGCCCGGAATCGCCGCCTGCTGCGCCGGCGTCAGCACCGCGTAGATCTGCGACCAGAGGTCACTGCGCAGCTGCACGAGGCCGGCGGCATCGGACTTCGCCGTCGCGAGCAGCGCATCGTAGGCCGGATGGTCGGTGGGTGCGGTGGTGGCGAGCGCGGCGCGGGTCGCGCGGCTGCTCTCGAGCAGCGTCTGCAGCTGCGGGCGGGTCTGCGCGTAGATCGAGCGTACCTGGGCCTGCTGCTCGGTGCTCAGGTTGAGCCGGCGCAGCAGGTGATGCAGCGGTCCGCGGTGTCGGAGCTGCGAGGCTGGAACCGGCGGGCTCGTGCCCGCGGTCGGGGCATCGGCACTGGCCACCCCGGCGAGGGCGAGGCCGATCAGCAGGACGGGCCACAGGCGGCGAGCGTTTCTCATGGCGCGGCTCCTTCGGGCGCGCCGGGCGCGCGCCGGCGGCGCACGCCCGGCGATGGCTGGTTTGATCCGGGCACCGACTCAGCGCCGCAGGGCATCGGCGGGTTGACCCCGACGGCGTCGATCCGTGTGCAAAGTTCTGTGGGCCGTCAGGCGACGCCGGCGGGGGCGGCCGGCCGCCGCCGGCTCGCGCGCGCGACTATCGCTGGCCGAGCTGCGGGTTCAGAACCCGACGGCGGGCCCGGTGATGCCGCCGACGGTCTTCGTCTCGAAGAGCACGTAGACGTTGCGACCGAAGAAGAATGGCAAGCCCCAGTCGAAGCTGCTGCTCTGGGCATTCGCCGCCGAGTTCGGGCCGGCGAGATCGGGAAAGGCGGAGTCGGCGTAGGTGAAGAGCGTGGCGGCGCTCTCGACCGTGAACGAGACGCTCTGGGTCAGGCCGTTCGTGCCCTGGATCGTCGCCGACTCGCTGGCCGGGCTGCTCGGGCAGTAGAACCCGTTGGCGGTCGTCGACGGGCAGGCGGTGAGCGAACTGTCCGTGACGAAGTAGGCGTTCGAGCCGGAATCGATGAAGCTCGAACTCAGCGTCTTGCCTTTGTAGAGAGTGATGAGATCGCCGTAGCCGTCGAGCGTGAACAGGCGCGCCGACCCCAGCACGTTGTTGGACTGCGTGTCGACGCCGAAGTAGATCGCGCCGGCGAGGGTCGATGCGCCGGGCGCCGCCACGGCCGGCAGCGAGACGACGACGCCGTTGTTGTCGGCGCCGAGCATCGCGACCGGGTTCTGCACCTGATCGCCGACCAGAACGTTGGCGGGCTGGCAGGTTCCACCCGGGCACACGTAGTAGTTCTGCGGGTGGCTGCCGGTTTCGCAGTAGGAGCCGCAGTCCTGCAGCCAGTTGCCGATGCCCAGCACGCCGTTGGCGCCGAATTGCGCGACGGTGCTTTCGGCGGGCCCACTGACGCAGGTCGACGGCGCCTGGCCCGCGGCCGAATCGCCGATCAGGTTGAGAGCGAGGTTCGCGATCGTGCGACCGCCGACCGTGACGTCTGCGGTGACCACCGATCCCCAGGTGTAGCCGTCGGCGAACACGACGCACTCGCGCAGCGGCTGGCCGGACGTCGGGTCGTTGAACGCCGGCAGCGTGATCGGGCTCGTCCCCATGCCCGAGGCGAGGATGCGCAGGCCCACGGATCCGGTGTCGATCTCGACGTGGTCGATGTCCTGGCAGGCGGTCGTGCTGCCGGGTATGCACAGGTGCACCGTCGCGAACGCGACGTTCGCCGAGGACAGGCCGGCGCTCGCGAGCGCAGCCGGCCCCGAATCGATCACGATCGGCAGGCTGTTGGCGAGCGGCGTGCCGCTGCTGACGACCAGCGACACCGCGGTGCTGGCGGCCACCTGGCTGCCGGCGGCCGGGCTCTGGCTGATCACGTCGCCGGCCGCCACCGTGGTGCTGCCGAGGGTCGTCACCGTGCCCACCGTGAGGCCCGCGCTCGTGATGGCCGAGGAGGCCGTCGCCTGCGTGTCGCCGGTGACGTTCGGGACGCTGATGCCGCCGGAGCCCCCGCCGCCGCCCCCGCCGCCGCCGCCGCCGCCGCCGCAGGCGGCCAGGCTCACCAACACGGCCACCGCCGCCCACCGTGGCATCGTCCTAAGCATGCGAGTGTCTCCCGGTTCTCAGTGCAGTTCCGCGACCGCGACGCCCGCCGGCACCAGGGCCGGGACGTGGGCGCTGCCCTCGACGTCGCGCGACCGGCGCATCACGTACATCGCGACGTCGGGCGTGGCGAGCGAGAACACGTGATGGCCGCCGACGTGGGCGCGCGCCGCGGCGACGTAGGCGTCGTAGTGGCTCGCGAGCAGCACCTTGAGGTCCGGCAGCTGTCGGCCCTGCCAGCTGACTGCGAACACCCGCCCGCCCGGGACCGCGTACTGGCGCACGCGGGTGCCGTCGGCGAGCACGCTCTCGTGCATCTCGTAGCCGGCGCTGGCCGCCGAATTCAGCGCCGTGCCGTGCAGGGCCGCGTGATCGCGCGCCACCGATGCGACCGGCTCGCCGAGCCCGGCCCACGCGCTGGTGGTCGCGAGCAGCGCCGCGAGTGCGACGGTCCGCGACAGGGCGCGGCGGCTCGCGGATCGATGGGTGCGACGGGCGGCGATGTCCATGGCAGACCTCTTCGGAAGGCGGCGCGGCGCGGGCGCGGCGCCGCAGTGTAGACGGGCCGGCGCGCGGCCCGCCGTTCTTAACCCTTCTTGATCGAGGATGAGACTGTACGCACGCGCGCCGGTTCCCGGGGATGCCGCGACTGTCGCCGGCCGACGACGCGCCGGCTGTCGTCTGTCGCCGACACCGCGGCTGTGTCATCCTCGCGGCCGCCGGGGCGGGTGGCGTGCGCGCGGCGCGTGCACGCCGCGGTGCCCGTGGCCCGCCGCGAGGGGGATCGCACAGTGCCTACGAGTCCGCGCCGATTGGCCTGCATTGCGGTTGCGACCGCGATCTTCACCCTCTCCCCGGCGGTCGGCGCCGCGCCGGCCGGCTGCGGCGGCGCCGACGCGCCACCATTCTGTCACGGCGTGCGGGGCGACCGCGCGGAGGGCTGGCTGGCACAGAGCCGCTCCGAGGTCATCGCGCAGCACGGCATTGTCGCGACCAGCCAGCCGCTGGCCGCGCAGGCGGGCTTGCGCATGCTGGCGCAGGGCGGCAACGCGGTCGACGCGGCCGTGACGATGGCAGCCGTACTCAATGTCACTGAGCCGATGATGACGGGGATGGGCGGCGACCTGTTCGCCATCGTCTACG